>JANPAU010000412.1:0-13401 GCA_031430055.1 Akkermansiaceae bacterium
GCGCCACGCGGGCCTTGAATTCGGGTTCGTGTCTTCTTCGTTTTGCTTTCATTTTGTGTGGTATAGGTTGGGTTCAAGACCCGCGCCCGACCACCACAATCAAAGCTTAACCCCTGGCCCGAATTTCGGGGTCCGCCTCACATCGCATCGCCAAAGCCCTGCCCAAGATGGTGAAAGCTGCCACCAGCGCACCCCTAAAAAAAGCCTTCGAGCTTCACTTGAAGCAAACCGAAGGCCATGCCAAGAAGGTCGAGGAGATCTTCGCGTGCTTTGACCGCAAAGCTAAAGCAAAAACCTGCAATGCCACAGTCGGACTGCTTAAAGAGGGCGAGGAAATGGCAGCCTCATTCGCAGGATCGCCGGCCATCAACGCCACACTCATTGCTGCCGCCCAGAAGGTGGAACACTATGAGATGGCAACCTATGGCTGCCTGCACGAGTGGGCCAAACTGCTAGGGAACAAAAAAGCTGCGGCCTTGTTGCAGGAAATCTTGAACGAAGAGGGTGAGACCAACAAGGCACTGACCGTCTTAGCCCGCGCCAGCAGCAACGTGGACGCCATGGCAGAAGCGGTGCAGGCAAAATAGCAGGCCTTTCGTATGCTCGCGACTCTCTGGCTTGGCACGAAAGCGGATCACTGCTTTCGTCCATGCCATGGATGATCATACGAATAATTTGCCGGCATTGCAGTCTGTGGAACAAGGGGCGGTGTTCTGCTAGGCAGAGTGCAACAGGACTTTCGCGACCGCAGTGCTTGGGGCAACCGCCGTCGGGTATCTTCTTCACCGGATGTCTGTCCGTGGAATCTTGATTTGGCAAAAATTCACCTGAACCCGTGGATCACTCGGGTTGGTCTACATACGTGCAAGGGAAGATAACTCGGAAGGTAGAACCCGCGCTGGAGCTGGTTTCCAACTCTAGGCTCGCATTCAGCAGCTCACACAAGCGCTTCACGATCGACAGCCCGACACCTTCGCCTGGAACTCCGCTGAGCGAAGGCCCCGTCTGTGAGGGAAGTGTGGGTGCCTTGCCGATGTCGGCATCGGTAGTAATCTCGGGACTGGAATCTTCCGCCGCCTGTGAGACTTGGGTTGCTTCGTGGATCTGGTTGGCCAGCGGCGCGGACTCGGGATCAACATCCAAACCCGGTCCGGTGTCCTGAATGCAAAACATCCATTTGCTGACAACAGGGTCTTCCAAAGATTTCCACATGACCGTCACGCCTCCACGTTCCGTGTATTTCAGGGCATTGAGTAGAAGGTTTTGCAGAATGCGAAGGACCTTGGCTTGGTCTCCCAGCACCGGCATCGTTGCCGGCCCGTCCATTTTTAAAAACAAGCCACGAGTGTTGGCCAGTGGTTGCGAAGTCGTGCAAAATTCCGTTAGCAGTGCGGCGGCATCGAACGAGGTCAGGTTGCGGTGTTCTAGTCCGGCGTCGAGTCGGGCCAGACTCATGAAATCAGATAACAGATCGTGTAGGGACAACACGCCGCGCTGCACCAGATCGGAAAACTCATGGCGTGCTGGTTCGGACAGATCCTTGCTGTCGAGTAATGAACTGGCGAGTGTCACCAGACTTAGGCTTCCTTGGAGGTCATGCGCCGTTTCCCGCCAGGCGGCGGCGCGGGTTTGATCGAGTTCGTTGAAAGTCACCAAGGCTTGCTCCAAGTCATGCACGCGGCCGGTCGCCTCCGCTTGATTTAAGCGCCAGTATTGGGTGGAGCTGTCGCTGATGCCGTCCCAGCACAGCTTCGACCATGCGTGGCGCGCGGCGTTCATCATCGTTTTTTCGAGATCCGGATGCTCCAGCGCGTAGTCCTCCAGCTCTGCCATCACACACAGGTGCAGCTGGCCCCATTCGCGGGTGAGGTCCCGCAGTTGGTAGCCTTGTTGCCAGCGCTGCAGCCCGTGGCCGTTGATCTGTTCCTTCTCGTCGAGCTGTGAGACCGCACTTGGGGCTTCGGGCCATGCCTGCAACACGCGGTTATAGGCATCCAGTACTCCGGGGATGTGGTCGTTGAATTGCACGCGGGTCAGGGACGAGGCGATCGTTACCCCCGGCGCTTCTTCGGTTGCGGTGCGCCAGCGCTTGAGGATGATCTTGCGCTGATTGGCAAGGTGTTCCGCCAATCCGTCCATCGGAGTGTTTGTGGTGTTTTTCATTGCCGTAGAGTCAAGGTGCTTGGGGAAACCCACGAGCGGAATTCCCACAGTAACCAGCCGTCCGGTGAATCCCGCGAATGCGCATCAACCACCTGAACAAGGGCGGACATAACCCGTAAAATCCTACCTTGCCAAGGATTCTTAATCGTTCATTCACGACACAGACATTCTCCGAATGCTGCGTCACGCCGTTTGGGACTTTCAAAACCTTATTTGCGAGATTAAGTCTCCCGCGCCCGATGATGAAATTCCTCCTGCTGTTCTCCGTTTTTGCCAGTATCTGCGCATGGGCGCAAGAGACTCCCGCCCTCGAAGCGGAAGTGGCACCACCCGTCGAAGATCCGGCAATTCCCGATGACGGTGTCCGCGTATCCATCCTCGGTTATCACGATCTAGCAGAAAATTTACCCGAGACGGCGATGCGAATTCATACCTCGAAGTTTCGCAAGCAAATGGAAGCCATCCGCCAAATGGGCGTCAAGGTCATCACGCTTGAGGAATTCACCGCATGGAAAAAAGGCGAGGGGGAACTTCCTGAAAACTCGATCCTCATCACCTTCGATGACGGTTGGAAGTCCGTTTACACCGATGCCTTCCCGATCCTCAAAGAGTTCGGTTTCCCCTTCACCATTTTCCTCTACAAGAACTATGTCGACGGCGGCGGCAAGGCTCTAACTTTACCGATGATTCAGGAAATGGTCAAAAATGGAGCGTCGATCGGCAGTCACTCTGTCAGTCATCCCTATCCGCTTACGGTTAAAAGTTATCGGAAAAAAGGTCCCGATGCCTACGATGCTTACTTGCGTAAGGAGATGGGGGAATCCAAGCGATTTCTCGAATCCAAGTTTCCGGTGAAAGTCACCACCTACGCCTATCCAGGTGGCTATTTCACCGAGGAAATGCTCAAGCTTGGCGAAGAATTTGCTTATGATTTTATGTTCACGGTGTTGCCTGGAAAGATCAAACGGAGCCTGCCTAACCAAAAGCTACCTCGCTACATCATCCTCGGGAATTACGATAAAATCTTCGAAATTGCCACCACCTTTCGCGAAGGCCCGTCTGCCGCAGCTGCGTTGAGTGCGGGTCTTCCTGGGCTTGCTCCGACGACTCCTTATCCCGTGAAGCCAGAAGCTGGATCTTTGATTAATTCCCGCCTTCCTCTAGTTTCCGCTGATCTTTCAACCGTCGAAAACCTAGACCCCGCGACGCTGACGATGAAAATTTCTGGCTTTGGCGAAGTCCCCGCCAGCTTCTCCGCAGAATCCAAAACGTATTCGTGGCAAGTCAACCGCCGCCTTCGCCAAACAAGTTGCCAGGTGGCCATCACTTGGAAAGATACCACCGGCAAAGCCCATGAAATACCGCTCCGCTGGTCATTTCAAGTGGACCGTGAGTCGGCCTACCTGCCAGATGGCGAGTAAATCGGAGGGCTCGATTTGAGTTTTTCCAAGCACTGATTTCGGTTTGGAGAGGTGGGGTTTGGCACTGGTGACCAAGGCGATGGCGGCGCGGTCATGATCGGCTGCCTAACACCCTCACCGCCGTCGACCGCTACGCAACCCTCGCCCGCGAAGCGAACGCTCCCGAGCACGCGATGGAAAAGATCTCGAAGCCTCTAATAAGTCGGCAACGTGATCTGCAAGACCGTGCTATCCACCCGTGCATTCAGCGGTGATCCATCCTTGGGCAGGAGCAGGAATTTCCCCTTACCAAAGACTTTCCCACCCGCGCTTTCCAAAGATCCCTCGACCACAGAAATGATCGAAAACTGACCGGCAAGTGGATTCGTCAAATGATCTCCCGCAGCGAGGACTTTGCGATCGGTCTTGAAATACTCACAGCTCGCGAGCGTGTCACCGACAGGCGTATCCATTTCCGGCTCGAAATCCTTGAAGTCGATGCTCGCGAGTGACTCCGCCACGTGAAGCTCACGGGGCTTGCCGTCCAGTCCGAGTCGATTCCAGTCGAACACCCGGTAGGTGGTGTCTGAGTTCTGTTGGATTTCATGAATCAGAAATCCCGCGCCGATGGCATGTAGCCGGCCAGAGGCGATGAAGATCGAGTCGCCCGGCTTCGGCTTGATCTCATGCAGGCAGTCGCCGACCGTTCCGGTGGTGATCGACTTCTCGAAGTCTTCACGACTCACACCTTTTTTCAAACCGACGTAGAGTTTCGCCCCTGGATTGCACTCCGCGATGAACCACATTTCCGTCTTCGGCTCTTCACCGAGTCCGGCAGCAAGGTGGGCCGGCGGATGGACTTGGATCGAGAGGTCGTCACGGGCATCCAGCACTTTGATTAGAATCGGGAAACGTGGGTGATCGGAGAAACCCATACCAAAGATTTCCTCACGATGTCTCATCCACAGCTCGTGCAGCGAACATCCAGCGAACGGCCCATCCTCGACGAGGGATTGCTCCTTCTCGCGATCTACGATTTCCCACGCCTCGCCGAATGGCTTCACCGGATCTGGCAGACTGCGGCCATAGACGCGTTCGAGTTCGCGACCGCCCCACACACGTTCCATGTAAAGTGGGCTGAAAGTAATTGGGTCCATACCGGTGGGCTTTAGAAGGGCTGTCGACTTTTGACAATTCCAGAAAATCAAGCGATTGACCCCGCCCCGAGATCGGGTGAGCTTAGCGCTGCCTTGGAAGACCTTGAAACAGCCGCCGATCTCACCGAACTGCCTCCGAAACGTCGCAGGAAATTTCGTCGCTGGCTCATTCTCGGACTACTTTTGCTCGGGTTACTATGGCTCAACGGCCCGGGCTTTCGAATGCTCGCCCCGCGCGTGGTCGCCCATTTCCTCCAACAAGCCGGCCTTCGCGGAAATTTCAGCGTCGCGGGAAATCTCACCGGTGGGCTTTCCATTTCCGACCTTCGCATCGAGGGCGACAAGGAACTTGCTAGTCTGACGATTGATCGAGTGACGCCTGCTTACCATTGGCGCGGGCTAATCCGTGGCCAGTTAGAAGGACTAAGCATCAGCGGCGTTCACGCCGATTTACGTCTTGGGTTGAAAAAGAACGAGGCGAAGCCACCCTTGGATTTGAGAAAACTCGTTGAGACGCTGCGCTCGGTTCGCGGGCGAGTCATGCCCCTCGAACTCGATTTACAAAACATCAGCCTCGCAGCCACTCGCGACGGCAAGCCATTCCTCCAACTTGCGCCGAGCCGACTCTCTCACAAGTCTCGGCAAGGTGAATTCCTGTTGGAGTTAGGCAGCCTCACCGATCTGAGTGGCCGCGAGTGGCCAGCACAGAAATCGAGCATCACCTGGGCTCCTGACGCGCTCTTGATTCCGGCCCTCGCTCCCTATCCGGGCTTCATATTGCGCGATCTAATCATCCAGCTACCGGCGAGAGGTCAGCCGTCTGCTGAAGCAGAAGTGCAGTTGGATGATGCGGTGTTCATCGTCACCAGCACGCCGGGATTCGCTTCGGCGAAGATCGATCTGCGCGAAGGTCGCTTGCAAGTCAGTGAGATTGCGAAACGATTCGGCGTGGAGATTCCCGCCACCGCCACGCTGACTTCGCTGGCCATCGAGCTGGATCAAATTTTGCCCAATCCCAAGGCGGCGACGGGAACTGTTAGGATCTTATTGGAGGATCTCGCGTGGCAGGATTGGAAAGTGCCCGAGCTGAGTCTGGATGCGACACTTGCCGAAGATTCCACCACTCTCGCGACTCGTGGAATGCTTCTGGGTTCGGAATTTTCGCTCACGGCTTCGGCCCCCGTCACCCGCGGGGAAACGCATTTCATCCTCGGTGAAACCACCGGAAAATTCAATATCGCGGATGTGCCGCAAGCCCTGCGCGAACTCGCCGCCCGCGTCCCGGCGATCGATCCCGAGGCACCGATTCCGTCCTCCACCGTCGAGGGAGATTTCAGCCTTTCGCTGGCTAACAACCAATTTCAATCCGCCACCGCCGATATCATCCTAAAGCCCAAGGATGACACTCTAGCATCTCCTATCAACCTCAAAGCAAGCTGGTCACCCGACCAACCCATCACGGCGGACTTCAAACTCGACGGCGCGACAGCCACTGCCACCTATCAAATCCAATCCTCGACCTATCAAGCCACCCTTGAGCTGGAGGAATTCACCAACACCCGCATCGACCGTTGGCTTGCCATCGTGAAAGTAAAACCCGGCGGCATCGCCAATCTCACCGGAAAATGGAGTGGGGGAGGCGATCTCAAAGCCAGTCTCCATCGGGGCGATTTCGCGCTCAGCCAAGCGACATGGTCGCGAGAGAACGCGGCCACCATCACCGCCATTGGCGGGCTGAAGTATGAATGGCCGGGTCGCGTGGAGACCCAGGGGCTTCGCATCCAAATGAACGAGCAGACCGTCGCGCTTGAAGCCGCGTTGTCCGGTGGTCTGCTAGAGCTTCGGCAGTTCTTGTGGAGCGATGGCACAAACGAGCTCGCCTCCGGCACCGGCACTCTGCCCGTACCCGAGGATTTTTCGAAATGGCGCGACACCATCGCCAACGACGCCCGCCCCGTGAACGTCTCGATCAACTCGCGGGTGCTTTCCCTTGGCCAGCTCAAGCCCTGGTTTCCCGCGCTCGAGAATCTCGATCCCCGGTCAACCGGGCAAGTGGACCTCACCATTTCAGGAACTTTTTCCGAGCCAGTGCTGGATGCCAAGTTCGTGGCGCGAGACCTACGTTCGCCCTCCCAGCCCAAGCTCCCGCCTGCCGATTTGAGGATTACTCTCACAGGCAAAAGCGGACGGCTTGTGCTGGATGGCAGCGCAACCGCGCCGGATTTCGCTCCTGCGGTCATCCGGGCTAATATGCCCTTTCGCCCGTCCGATTGGGCCGAGACACCCGGCAGCATCATGGATGAGCCGCTCGATGCCCGCATCGACCTCCCGCGCCTTGATCTCTCGCGTTTCACCTCAATCGTCCCCGCCGCCGAGCAACTCAATGGCATCGTCACGGGAAACATCGCCGTCGCCGGAGTGCTGGGAAAGCCCGCCATCCAAGGCAATCTCGATCTAGCAAACGGTGGCCTGAAACTTAAAAATAATCGTTTTTCTGCAATCGAGACCATCACTGCTAAAGTGGATCTCACCTTGGATCGCATCACCCTCAGGAATCTGCGAGGCACCAGTGCTGGTGGAAGTTTCCAGGGAGATGGATCACTGGCGATCACCGCTGGAAAGCTCGGGAATCTCGACATGCGCTTGCGAGGGGATCACCTGCTGTTACTCCGCAATGATTTACTCATTCTCCGCACCAATGCGGATCTCCGCCTGCAAGGTCCGTGGGAAACCGCCACTATCAGCGGCACCGTCGGCGCAGTGGATAGTATTTTCTATCGGGACATCGAGTTGCTACCGATCGGTTCGCCCTTCACCACTCCGGCAGCGGCGAGTGTGCCCAAGTTCGACGTGGTCCGCGCACCCACGATGTCGGTTCCCGAGCCCTTCAAGAATTGGCCACTCAAGCTGCAAGTCCGGAGTGAAGACCCAATGCTCATCCGGGGAAATTTCGCCACGGGAGAAATCACCGGCAGCGTCAGCATCGGTGGCACCTTGGAAAATCCCAGCCCTAACGGTGTTGCCAAAATCGAGGGTTTCCGTGCGGCGCTGCCCTTCAGCACGCTCACCGTGCCATCCGGCACGGCGACCTTCACTCCGGCTACCGGTTTCGATCCCATCCTCGAAATCCGCGGCACGGCCGAGCCACGACCCTATCGGGTGACGATTTATGCCCACGGCAGAGCGTCCGATCCCCAACTCATCCTCACTTCCACACCGCCGCTGCCGGAGAATGAAATCATGACGCTGCTCGCCACCGGCACGACCACTCAAGGCTTGGTCAATCCCCAGGCTGCTTCCGCTCGTGCCATTCAGCTTCTCGCTGAAGAAATCCGCCGTGGTCGCTTCCGGTTTGGTAGGCAACTCCGTCCGCTGTTAGGGCTGGTTGACAATGTCGACTTCAACCTCGACGAGGCCGATCCGTATTCCACCGAATCGTATTCCACCGCTACGATTTCGCTCACAGATCGTTGGCTTCTTTCTGCCGGAGTCGGAGCCACCGGTGACACCCGAGCTCTCGTCATTTGGCGACTTTCATTCCGCTGATGCATCGCGCACTTTCCATCTTGATTCTACTGCTTTCGGCGATGATCGCCGCATCGCAGACTCGTGTCCGGATCACGGGGCTGGTGCGCGAGAGCGAAGCAAATGTATTCGAACTGGTGAGTGGCAGGCTTGCTCACGTCACCTCCAAGCCAGCTTCGCCCTCGCGTGCCGATGACGCGGCTTTCCTCGTGCGAGATGCGCTGCGGAGGGATGGTTTTGCCGATGTGCGAGTCGATGGCAGAATCGCCAATTCCCAAGAAATTATACTAACAGTTCAAGAAGGCCAGCGTTTGTCACTTGGAAGGGTGACCGTCCAAGGGATGCCTGCCTCGGATGCGAGAAGACTTGCTAGACTCTATGCCCGCCCTGCGGATCGAGATCGGCCCTTGATCGGTGGTGCACCGCCATTCCGTGAGGTAGATGTGGAGACGGGGCTCTCGTTCGTCCGCCAAGATCTCTATGCGGATAGCTTTTGGGGCGCGGAGGCCACCATCGTTTCACGTATCACCGATCCTACTAACGGCTCGACTGCTATCGTCATCGACGTAGTGCCCGGCCCGATGTTCCGAGTGGCAGCGCCCCAGATCATCAGCCCTGACGGTCGTGGGGTTGCCGAGGCCCGTGAGGCAGTCCGCCCGTATCTCAATCGTCGCGCCACCACGGGAAATGTGAACGCCATGCGGATGGCGGTGGAGCAGCAATTCATCAGCGATGGTTATCCGAATGCGAAGATCACCATGGATCGTAATCTCGATAGTAAGCAGCAGTTCATCCCGGTCTTCACGGTCGATCTCGGGAAACGGGTGCATCTCAATCAAGTCCACATCGAGGGACTCGTGCGCACCAATCCCAAGCGAGTCCAAGCGCGCATGACAGGAATGGAAGGGGATTGGTATGACGAGGCCGCCATGAACCGGCGCATCCGCAGCCTTCTCGCGAGTGGTGCTTTTTCCTCGGCTCGTCTCACGACGGAGGATGTCTCTGCCGACACAATTGATGCTACGCTGCATCTGGAAGAATCCCGCGCCAAAGAAATTAGCTTCGCCCTCGGTGCGGATTCTTATTTGGGGTTCATTTTTCGGTCCACCTACACCGACCGAAATCTGTGGGGTGAGCTATTAGGATTCAGCACCGGCATCGAGGTGAGTTCGCGCGGGATTCTGGGGGAGAGTCGAATCACCGAGCAATGGCTCTTCGGCAGAGATCTTTCTGCTACCGGGCGTTTTTACGCGCTTTCTTATGGGCCAGAAGGCTATACTTCTTTGAAAACGGGTGTGGATGGATCCACCACTTGGGCGGTCAATGATCACTACGTCATCGAATTCCTCGCGGGATACTCTCTGGTGAATCTGAGCCCGGACGGGCTTCCCACTTCGGAACTTGGAGAAACCGTCTATCGGAATCCTCTACTCCGACTCACCCAGACGCTCGATTATCGGGACAACCCCATTCTGCCGACGACTGGCTGGCACTTGGCATTTCCTATCGAAGTCGGAGCGGCTTTAGGCGACACCTCCATTTCCTACGCCCAAGCGAAACTCTCCGGTGGGTATTTTTACTCGTTTGGTAGAAACTATCAGGTCGTGCTTGGTGGTGCCTGTGGCTTCATGGTGCCCTCCGGTGATGGGGCGGACCTCCCCATCGATCTTCGTCTCTTCAATGGAGGCCCCCGCAGCGTCCGCAGTTTCCCTGAGCGTGAACTCGGCCCTCGAGTCGACGGTTACCCCACCGGCGGCGAAGCAATGTGGCACGCAAATATGGAACTCGTCCGCACGCTCGTCGGCGGTTTGAAAGGCGTGGGATTCTTCGATGCGGGCAGCCTTGCACGGAAATACGACGAGCTCGATGCAAGCCAGACGGACTTCGCCGCCGGCCTCGGCCTGCGGCTCGATCTCCCCATCGGCCCGGTGCGATTGGAGTATGGCTACAATCTCAACCGTGATCCCGGCGAACCTGTCGGCACCCTCCACTTCGCCATTGGGATGGCGTTCTAGCAGCTGGAGCGTCTCCGCTCTCTTCATTGCGGACGACGGTTGGGGAGATGAGGTGAGGCGGCTTGAGGAAGAATAGAGGTCGGGATTCCGGCGACACCGTTGATTCTGAGAAATGCCGCCGAACGAGCGGAGCGGTGATTTCATTCACGGTTTCCGCTTCATAATCCTCCTTATGCCCGGCTGAGACAGCCGAAACAGGTTGATTCTATGCATTCCCAAATTTTTCCGAAACCGCTCTTGTCCGGCCATAGGTGCTTGCCCTACGCTTGCCCAACCTTTGCCAAACGTGACTCATTCTTCAGCTCCAACTTACATTCTCGGCGTCTTGCCGGCGCGTTGGGGTTCTACCCGTTTTCCGGGAAAGCCGCTGCACCTGATCGCCGGGAAACCCTTGATCCAGCACGTCTGGGAACGCTGCAAGGAATGCACAAAGCTGGATGAAATCGTCGTCGCCACCGACGACGAGCGGATCCGCGACGCCGTGATCGCCTTCGGTGGCAAGGTGGCCATGACCTCACCGGACCATCCCACTGGCACTGATCGGATCGCCGAGGCTGCGCAGACCGTGCCACAAGCGACCCACATCGTGAATATCCAGGGCGACGAGCCACTGATTGATCCCGCGCTGATCGATGAGCTTGCCGCCGCCATGGCCGCCAATCCGTCGCTCGACATGGCCACTGCTGCTAACCCGCTTGATCCCTCGGACTCTGCGGTCCTAGATCCGAACGTGGTGAAAGTTGCCATCGCTCTCGATGGCCGTGCGCTCTATTTTTCGCGCTCGCCGCTGCCGTTTTTCCGCAATCCGGTCGAAGGCCTCCCGGTCCTGCGCCACAAGGGCATCTACGCCTACAAGCGAAGTTTCCTCGAACGCTTCGTCACTTGGCCGCCTTCACCGCTGGAAAAAGCCGAGTCACTCGAGCAACTTCGCGCCCTCGAAAACGGCGCGTCTATCAAGGTTCTCATCACGGCCGACACCTCACCCGGCGTTGACACCCCGGAACAAGCCCTCGAAATCGAACGCCTCCTCAATCCAGCTCATCCATCACTCCCATGAAATACATTTTTGTCACCGGCGGCGTCGTCTCCTCACTCGGCAAGGGCCTTGCCGCAGCCTCCATCGGAACTCTGTTAGAGCACCGTGGCCTGACCACGCTGATGCAGAAATTCGATCCCTATCTGAATGTCGATCCTGGCACCATGTCACCCTTCCAGCACGGCGAAGTTTACGTGCTCGACGACGGTGCCGAGACCGATCTCGACCTCGGCCATTACGAGCGCTTCACCTCCGGCGTGCTCTCGCGGATGAATAATCTAACCTCCGGGCAGGTTTTCGACTCGGTCATTAAGAAGGAACGCCGTGGCGAATACCTCGGAAAGACCGTTCAGTTCATCCCGCACGTCACGGATGAAATCAAAGCCCGGATGCATCAAGTCACCGTGGACAATCCAGACACTGCGGTACTCATCACCGAAATCGGCGGCACCGTGGGCGATATGGAAGGGCTGTTGTTTATTGAAGCGCTGCGGCAGTTTGCATTAGAAGTCGGTAAGGAGAATGTCTGCTTCATCCATGTCACGTTGCTGCCCTACATCAAGGCTGCCGGCGAGGTGAAGACTAAGCCGACTCAACAATCCGTTGCAAAACTTCGCGAGCTTGGGATCCAGCCAGACATCATCATTTGCCGCACCGAGGCGGATCTCGACGAGGACAACCGCAAGAAGATCGCGATGTTTTGCAACGTCGAGCGCAAGAACGTGGTTGCCTTCCGCGATGTGGCTCACACGATTTATGAATGCCCGTTAGACCTCCGCCGCGATAAGATCGACCGACTGGTGGTGGATAAGTTAGGCCTTGGCTACACACCATCTCCCGCGCTCGAGGAGTGGGAAAAATTTGTGCAACGGGTGATTCATCCGAAGCATAAAGTCACCATCGCCGTCGCCGGGAAATACATCGAACTTCAAGATGCTTATAAGTCGATTTATGAATCTCTGATCCATGCCGGTGCCCATCATGACACCAAGGTGCAGATCGTCCGCGTGGAAGCGGAAGCCATCGAAGACCACGGCGCGAAGGCCGTCATCGGCGATGTCGATGGTATCTTAGTTCCCGGCGGTTTCGGTGATCGTGGGATCGAGGGGAAAATCCTCGCGGCCCAATATGCTCGTGAGAACAAGATTCCATACTTCGGCATTTGCTTAGGAATGCAAATCGCCACGATTGAATACGCACGCAATATATGTGGCTTGAAGGATGCAAACTCCACTGAGTTTAATAAGACGACTAAGTATCCCGTGATCTGTTTGCAAGAAGAGCAAAAAGGCGTGGAAGATATGGGTGCGACGATGCGCCTCGGGTCTTGTGAGTCCATCCTCTTCACCGGCACCAAGGCTGCCGATCTATATGATAATGTGGAACGTATCCACGAACGCCATCGCCACCGCTATGAGTTTAACTCCGACTATCAGGAGCGCCTGCAAGACGCCGGCCTAGTGATTTCCTCCGTCTCGGCAGAGGAAGGTCTCGTCGAAATTGTCGAGCTGCCGGACCATCCATTTTACATCGGTGCCCAATTCCACCCGGAGTTCCAATCGAAGCCGAACCACCCGCACCCGCTGTTCTCGGGGTTTGTGGCGGCGGCGTTAGAGAGATCGCAGCTATGATTTAATGTTTCGCCCGGAGTGCGGCACGCTCTGCTGCCGCCCCGGCAGATGGAAGCTCTGCTCCATGCGGCGCGGAGCTCTTCTTCTTTTCTTCCGCCGCACGAAGAAGCTCCGCACCGCATTCGGCAGAGCCGAATCTACCACGGGCGCGAGCAAAGCTTCGCGCACTCCGGCGCTCCGTCACACCTTCATCAAATCCGCCTCTTTCGCCACGGCGTGGTCTTCGATCTTCTTGGTATATTTGATAGTCAGATCCTGGACGTTCTTTTCAAAATCCTTTTGGCCGTCTTCGGTGATGAAATTGTCCACCTTCATCTTTTTCGAAGTGTCGATGCCGGCCTTGCGGGCGGCGCGGAGACGAACTTTCGCTTCTTCCGCGAGCTGCTTGATCATCTTGACCATGTCCCGGCGGCGCTCTTCGGATAGCTCGGGGATCGGCACCCGGATCGAGCGATCCGCGGCGGCGGGGTTGAG
>JANPAU010000413.1:0-1664 GCA_031430055.1 Akkermansiaceae bacterium
TTTCTCAGCATCGACCCCGGCGAGTGGGACCGCTGGATCGTGGGGCAACCCCAGAAATTCAAACATCCCATCGTCGAACTCATGGGTGACTGGGGCAGAAGCGATTTCGAAGCCGCCTCCGCATGGTTGGAAAAAATGCCCCCCGGCGAGCTTCGAACACAAGCGACGTATGAATACGCCTCCAGCCTCGCCGAGCAACACCCAGATCGCGCCGCCAGCTATCTTGCCGAACTGCCGGAATCCAAGCAAAAGCAAAGCCTCGTGAAAAAGATCGGCAAGGCTACGCAGTGAAGTCCACGTTCACCGCTCCAGGATCTCCACTTCATACCCGTCGGGGTCGGTGACGAAAGCCATCTTTCTCCCGCCGCTGGAGAACTTTTCCCGCCAGCCGGCGGGCCAGATCTCGATGCCGGCTTTTTCTACCTTGTCGCAGTAGTCGATGATGTCCGACACGCCGAGCGCGGTGTGCATGAGGTCTTCTGGACAGGTGGTTTTGTATCCATCCGACCAGGTCAGTTCGAGGAAGACGTCGTTTCCGGGGAGTTCGAGGAAGGCGAGTTGGTTGCCTTCCGGTGATGTCTTGCGCTCCTTTTCCGAGTAACCAAGCTTCTGGTAAAAAGCGATGGAAGTATCGAGATCTTGGACGCGGATGCGGGTGTGAAGAAAGCGGATCATGGTGAGGTGAGCTTGAGGTAGAATCCAAGCATTGCCAAACTTGGATTGTGCGAGAGTTCGCATTTCCCATGCAGTTTTTGATGATTCTTTACAAAAATCGGCAGTTGCAGCTAGTTTGACACACCATGAAAAAGATCATCGTCGCAGTCGATTTCTCAAATGCCACTCCGGGAGTCCTTCAAATGGCCACGAGTCTGGCAAAAGCCTACGGAGCAAATCTTGAGTTGCTGCACGTCATCGAGCCGGAGCCTAGCTACACCGCCTACGGATTCACCCCGGATGAATTTCCCGCGATGAATGCTTTCCACGAAGAAGCGCAGCGCCGGGCCACTGTAAAGTTAGAAGAGTTTCTCACCGAGGTGCAGAAGGAAGTCCCAGCCGCAAATTCTCACATGACCGAGGGCAGTCCCCTTCACGCTCTCCTCGCGCGCGTGACAGAGAGCCAAGCGGACTTCGTCGTCATCGGCTCACATGGTCATGGAGTGATCGCGTCGCTTCTGCTAGGCAGCGTGGCGGAAGGCATGGTGCGGAAAGCGAGCGTGCCGACACTCGTCGTGCCCGCGGCTCCGGAGTAACGTGACACAAGCATTCCTGCCTGTTCTTCTGGGTGCTATGGATAAAGAACAGTCAGGAATGCCTGTGTCACGTCACTTGAGTCCGTGCTCCTTCGCGAAAGCCGCTGCGGCTTCGGGATCGTCCTTCAGCTTATTCACGAGGATGAACCGGAGAGTATGCTCGCGTCTTTCGTCAGGTGGCAGGGTCATGATCCATCGCATGGCGGTTTCACGATCGTGTTTGTAAATGGTCAGTGCGTAGCCACGGATCGCGGCATTTTTGGCAGGTCCTTCGGGAGCGGAAGCCAGCCATTTTCCGGCGTCTTCGTAGTCTCGTTCCGTCCACCCGCCGATCAGATTAATGATCTGCTGGTCGCCCTTGCCCGGAGGAGTATGTCCACCAATCCACTCGATCCATTGGGCGTGTTCGTCGCC
>JANPAU010000414.1:0-4856 GCA_031430055.1 Akkermansiaceae bacterium
GAAAATGTTGCGTTGTAGGGTTCGCTATTTCACGGATGGCGCGGTGATCGGCAGTCGAAGTTTTGTGAATGAGATGTTTGAGAATGCCAGGCAGCGATTCGGGTCAAAGCGCAAGAATGGAGCGAGGAAAATGCGTGGTGCCGGTGCTCCTGCTGCGGGGATCTTATGGAGCTTCCGAGATTTGCAAAAAGGGGACTCATTTCCAAAGCCAAACCGCAAAGTGTATTTTTAACCTGCGCCAGCCTACCCATCACTGGCCTGAAATCCAGGAGGCAATTTGTATGGCACTCGTGAAAACCGCCACCCTAACAAATTCTTAACGGCACCGGAATAAATTCCGCGCTCCAATCAAAGGGCGGCCTTACCCAGAAGCTCCCAAGTGCGTTTCAAACAATCTTCAGCCTCGCAAGATCTTGCGTGTCGATTAAGCCCACTGGCTTGCCAGCCTCATCCAGCACTACAATATCATCGATCCGGTTCTCCCCGATCGTCTTCAACACCTCCACCGCGAGTGCATCCGCACGCACCGTGATCGGGCGGCACGTCATCAGTTGAGCCACCGGTTTTTCTCCTAGCAGCGGATCATTTCGGAAACACCTGGCAAAGTCGCCATGGGTGAAAATCCCCGCAAGGCCACCTTCAGCATTCAAAATCAAACAAGCACCCGCGCGAGCACGATTCATCGAGTCCAGCGCCGCAAACACATTTCCGTCCTCCTGCAAGGTGGGTAACTCGGCATCCATCCGCATGATGTCGGAGACTCGAGTCAGCAGCGCCCGCCCGAGCGAACCGCCGGGGTGAAACCGCGCAAAGTCCTGCTCGGTGAAACCCCGGGACTCCAGCAAAACCATCGCTAGGGTGTCCCCCATTACCAACATCGCGGTAGAAGAAGAAGTCGGCGCAAGGTTCAAGGGGCAAGCCTCCCGCTCCACCGAGGTATCCAAAGTCACTTCGCTAAATCGAGCAAGCGATGAACTAGGATTTCCCGTTAGCGCGATGAGCTTCACATTGAAGCGTTTGATGAATGGCAGCAAATCCATCAACTCCCGCGTCTCCCCGGAGTAAGAAAGCACCATCACCGCATCACCATCAGAAAGCAGACCCAAGTCGCCGTGAAGAGCATTCTGGGAATCCAACACCACGGCCGTCGCGCCGGTGGAGTTGAGTGTCGCCGCAACTTTGTGTCCGATATTGCCGGATTTCCCGACGCCGACGACCACGATTTTCCCACGATTCTGCAGCGTCTCTTGAAGAATCTCCACGGCATCGACCAAGTTTTGATCCAGCCGGGCCGACATCCTTTGCAGTCCCTCGATCTCGGTTTCAATCACGCAGCGGGCACGCGCCAAATAGTCCATCGCTCATGACAAGCCGAGAACCTACAACTTGGCAAGCGTAGCTGTGACAGAAGGCGTAATTGCAAGACATTGGTGCACCACCGTCTATTTCAATACCGCTTGCAACTCATGGGTCTGTTTCTTTCGTGATACCGACGGACCGTTGTATCCGAAAATGCGGTAGCCAGTCGCTTGCAGTTTCTTTTCGACCAGCACCGCATCGATCGCGGCGCGGGCTTTGGCGATTTGTGCATCGTCGCGCGGCCCTTGCCAGGTGTAGCCCAGCACGTTTAGAGCCGGGACATCGCGGACGGTGACGGATTCGCCATCCGCACCGGTCTTACCGACTTCGGGAGATTGATAGAGAAAGCCCATCTGCTCCATGATCATGCCGGTTTTCGGGTTATCGGTCATTTTCATTTCCACCGGCGAGGTCATCGGAATGTTGTTGCGCTGAATGTGCTTGAAGAGCGTCCAAAAGCCGCCGTTGGGACTATCGTTCGGGGTGAAGGCTGCGCGGTAGGCAGGGTATTCTTTCCTCGCGACTTGGTTGAATGGACCCGGTGCGGGCCAACCTTTCGGCAAGGCAGATTCACTGATGTAAACCGGTTCGGCGGCAGGTGATGTGGAGTGCTTCATGGTTCCTTTAGAGCCGGATTGCGCAGACAAGGGGAGAAGGATCGCGGTGAAAAGAGAAGTTGTGAGCGTGAGTTTTTTCATACCCAGAAATTTGATGTCGCTTTGGCAAGCCGCAATGGAAAAACTTTAAAGCCATAATAATCGTATTGACAGCTACCTTGTGATGCAAGATACATAATGGCGATGAGCGAGGCAGAATCCGAGCGGGAAACTTCAGCCGCACTTTTTGAGAATTGGACGGTGCAGATGCGCAAGGGCGTGCTGGATCTTTGCATCCTGATGGCGCTGTCCGCCTCGGAGTGGTATGGGTATGCACTGGTCAAAGCACTTATCGCGGTGCCTGGGGTAGGAGTAGCGGAAGGGTCGATTTACCCGCTGCTGGCGCGCTTGAAACGGCAGGGACTGGTGACGACACGTTTGGAGGAATCTTCGGAAGGGCCTGCGCGAAAATATTACTCGGCGACGGCGGCGGGCAAGGCGCTGGCCGTGGAGATGGAGCTGCATTTTTCCGAAATGCGGCGAGGGGTAGTGGCATTTCAGGCAAGCGTGGCTTTCACAAGCATTTCATCAATGCCTCAAACTGCTGATGAGAATCAAGGATCGGCAGCAAAATAATTTAACAGGAATTTCATCATGAAAAATTGGACGACACAGACAGAACAACGCTTGGCAGAATACCTTCTAAAACGGGTGGCGCGCGAAGGTTTCGAGGGTGAGGACGCCGCAGAGTTGAAGGATGACCTGCGGCGGCATATTTATGAAGAGGCGGAGAAACAAGAAGGAGAGGTGATCGGGGTGATGCACTTGGAAAACATTCTCGCGCGGCTGGATGCGGGCTATCGACCGGCGGGAAATCGGGTGGTGGCGGCGCCGGCCTCGCGAGAACAGCGTGGCTTTTTGAAATGGACGTTCGGGGTGGTTTTACCGCTGGGAGTATTGGTTTTCGAGATGTTAGCGACGTTTTGTGGCAGCGTTTTTTTCAGCCCGGTCCCGACGTGGTGGCATGCGGGATGGATTGCCTTGGTGCCGGCCTTGAACACTTGGCTTTTGCTCGGAAAAGGTAAGGAATCCATGCGAGGATTGGCGGCAGGATTTACGTTAGTGACGACGCTGTTTTATGGATTGTTGTTTCTGCCGATCATTCACATTTCGGTGATTGGGCTAATATTCTTCGGATTGGGGATTGTTTCGCTGACTCCGATCCTGGCTGCCATCACCTCGTGGTGCATCGGTCGCAGCGCACGGCGAAATTCACTGGAACCCGCGCATTTCAAAAGTGGCTGGTGGGCGGGAATTCTAGCAGGTATGGTGGTTCTCACGGCGCTGGAAGGACCAGCGTTGTGGACTCGGGCAAATCTCTCCGCCGCGATGAAAGGAGATCAGAATTCAGCAGCCGCTTTGTCGCGGTTGCGGGGATTTCACTCGGATCGGACGCTGCTCAAAGCGTGCTACGAAGGAAATCGTGGGATGTCGATGGCGACGGATGTTTCCGGCTGGCTCTTGAGCAGTTGGAGAATTCCGGTATCGATGCTCGGTGGCACGGGCTTTGCGCCGCTGAATTCGGAAAAGGCCCGCGACGTGTTTTTCCGAGTCACCGGCAAACCGTTCAACTCGCTGAAGCCGCCGACTGGCAGTCAAGGAGGACTGGGGCGCGGCGACGCATTCGGGGATTTCGAGTTCGACGACCACCTCGGGGGGGATGAAGTGGCGGTACGTTTGAAAAACTTGGATCTGAGTGAGTCTCGCTTTGACGGGCATGTGGATGCGGCATCTCGGATCGGTTACGGCGAGTGGACGATGGTTTTTAAAAACAGCTCCAGCCAAGTGAAGGAAGCTCGCTGTCAGGTGAAACTACCCCCTGGCGGGCGGGTATCGCGACTCACTCTGTGGGTGAATGGCGAGCCACGGGAAGCGGCGTTCAGCTCGATTTCCAAGGTGAAGGCTGCCTACAAAGCGGTGGCTGTGGTGCAGCGGCGTGATCCGGTGTTAGTCAATGTGGTGGGGCCGGACACGATCATGGTGCAGTGTTTCCCGGTCCCTGCTCACGGGGAGATGAAGATTCGCTTCGGTGTGAGTGCTCCGCTGGAAGGTGGGCGATGGGAGATGCCCTACGTGGTGGAGCGGAATTTCGGGCTCACGGAGAATTTGAAGAACGCGATTTGGCTTCAGGGGAATTGTGATTTCAACCTAACGGGCGCGGGGAAATCGCAGCGCGCAATTCAAGATGGGACTGGGCGTTCGCTCTCGGCCAGTCTCGGAAGTGCGGGTTTCATGTCGCCAGGAACCGCTTTATGCACCGAGTCCTTGCCGGAAGCAGCGCCGGTCGTGTGGTGCGAGGATCCATTTGCAAAGCCTGAGGAACGATTTCTCGTCCGTGAACCAACGACATCACCATGCCCGGCGGCGAGTGAAGTTGTGGTAATCATCGATGGCTCTGCCGCTTTGGCGCAGGCCAAGGATTGGATCGTTAGATCAATTGGCAGTCAAATAGCTGGAAAGTTGGTGTTGGTAATTGCCGATGATCATGCGCGGCGGGTCACTTTGAAAGAACTGGAAACCTACCAATTCTCCGGTGGCAGGGACAACGAGCCAGCCCTGCGAGAAGGCATTCGCCTAGCGCGAGAATCCGGCGGACCGATCGTCTGGGTCCATGGGCCGCAGGCGGTCGGGCTATCACAGTCCGAGGCGCTGCGACAACAGCTTGAGCGCGGCACGAACCATCCGGTGATTTATGAAATGGAAGCCGTCGCGGGCCCTAACCGTCTGGCGGAGGCGATCTACCGAACTGGCTGTATCAAGCGCGGCCCGCTGCTGCTCTCGCCGGAGCGGGACTTCGCGCAATTTCTCAAGGATCTACAAACCGAACACCAACAAGCGGCA
>JANPAU010000415.1:0-5409 GCA_031430055.1 Akkermansiaceae bacterium
AACTCGGGAGGAAATCCCACCAGTCATCGAGAAGCTTGAAGTTATTATTCCAGCCAATTCCACCTCATCCCTTCCCATCGATGTAATGCCAACACTTGGTAACGCCCCCGAAGCAGGCGGAGAGATAGGTATTGGAGTCAGCCTTGTCTCGGTGGAGGTAGCGCCGGAAGTGCTCGCGGTGAACTCAGATTTTGACGAGGGCCGCATTGATCCGGCGACGGGATATGCGATTCCAGATTGTGATGATACCGACATAGCCCTTGAAGCAGAGAGAAATCATCTTGATGGAAAATTCGCAGTCAATGAACGCGTCACTGATGACATGCACCCTGGTTTCTTCGGGGTTAATCCCTCGAATCTCGGCGATGATTTTTGGGCTGGTGCGAACGTCACCATCAGGAAAATTGATAAGATCGATCCCGCTACCGGTCATCCTGAAAGTGGTCATATACGGCTATACGGAAAATGGGGCAGCGGCACTTCCGAATACCGCGCAATTACTCCTTATGATTTTGAAACGTTAGCCACCACAAACCTCGCAACTGGCGGGATTAATGGCGGGTCCGGCGAAAGCGTCTATGGCGCGGCATCCCCATTTTCTGATGGAACGTCCTACTTCATTGAGGGAGTGCATCCCGGAAAAATCACTCTTGAATGGCGCTATCAGAAAGGCAGCGTTGATTTCAAGTATGAGCAGAAGTTTGAAATCTACACGAAGAAATCCGCTCCGCAGTGGAGGTTCGACTTGGACTACAAGATACGACTTGAAACTTCAAACGACCCCAGCGGGGAGATTCGCACGATCGCTTATCCGTTGCTGTCCGATGGCTATGAGGTGAATACGGAGCGAGCATCAGAGTTCTATGATTTCTATCGTGAATGCTTTCATGAGCCACTGCGCTCAAATCCTTCGGGGTATCCTAACGCAATGAGCTGGCCCGGTTTGGCGCGTCTGGCAGGGAGCCAGGTTATTGGGGGATTGAGTGATAGTGAGTGGGGAAGAAGAGCACTCGTCGGTTCAATCCTAGTGCCTGCGGTTTACCCAATACTAAACCCTTTGATTTCGGGGTGGAGTGTCAATGAAATCGAGCAATTGCAGCTAGCATTGTTTCAGGGTGGTTGGCAGATATTCGCAAGTGCGGGATGGCAACACCACGCATACCGGAGCTCTGGCTACCAAGCGATTGAGTGGGTCGCGACAGAGACTGGAGATTTAGATGCTCCACTCATGTTGCTAGCATGGAGGAGGTTGCATCAAGGAGTTTTGGATCACGATAAGTCATTGATTGATAGAGCGGCTTTAGACATTACAGACAGGGAGCAGAATAATACAATTGTTCCTACGTGGACGGTGATCTCAGGACTGGGACTAGGGTTGGTTGATGACATGTTCAGTATTCTTGGAACCAACAGTTGTTCCCCCGCAGGATTGGATTTTTCTGATTTATTCATGGTGATCCCACCTCCTCCAGTGATCATATCTCCTGGTCATTTGCCTTTCGGGAATCTTGCGAATACCGCAGACCGATGGGTTTGGATTAAACCAACAACTTCAGGAGGGATTCTGGACACATGGAATACGCAGCCCATGGCTAGGAAACTGGCTTTATCTGCTGATTCACTGAGAAATGACGCCATGCGTTTCTCGATTTTCTCGAAAGTTTCTACCTTAATTCCAATTCTTTCCTGGGATGACGCTGATGTTCGCTAACAACACAACAATGCTTCGAACAGAGCCTCGCCTCTGTCTATTGATTTTAATTTTTTTTAACCTGACATCCTTTCGTTTGATGTCGGCACCGTTGGAATTGCAGTTTCCACCTGCACTGACATGGAAAGAAGTCTTTGACAGAGGCTTTCGGCCTAAGCATGTACCCGGCTTGGAACAAGATAAAGTGGAATGCCTAGGGCAAGAATTGGTCTTCCGCTATCGAAAGAAGCCAGGATTTCCTTTGGATCAAGGGCGGCTGATGTTTGAGTTGCAGAGCGATAACAGCATCAGGATCATCAACCATATCGGAAGAGTTCCTATTTCGATGGAGGAGGCAGAGAAGCGGATGCAATTGTTTCACAATTTGTTTTCGAAGGAAATTATTCAAAGAGGTTCAGTTCCACCACTGATGGACAAAGAGCGAGGAGGAGTAGCTGCCCTGTCGGATTACTATGCCACCGCAGAATTTCAAGGTTATACTATCCACTACGGATTTACGGGTTCATTCCAACCAAGCAAACCTCTTCTTCCCGAATTTTTGATCGCCTTACGTCACAACATGAAAGCCGTCCCGCTTCCAATCCGCCGTAAAACGGTGGAGCCTCCCCAAGGTTATGAGTGGTATAGCCTTGATCCAAAAGTGAGCACGCCGGATCCCGGATCGACGCCTGAAACCTTACCAACGCCAGAAGTCAAAGTTCCCGAGAAAGAAACTCCAGCCCTGCCAAAGATCGAAGCAAAAAATGGACAGCCAGAAAAACCTAAAGCTATAAAGGATGATCCACGATTGCGGTGGTGGTTGATTAGCATTTTAGGCCTCATCATTGCGGTCGTGTTAGTATGGCGTTGGAATTCAAAATCAACTCCCTGAAAAACACCCATTGCCCTGCTCTAGCAACTCCATCGCTGAAAATCGTCGCTCCGCACCGCCAGTCATCCCACTGGCGGCTGTCACGTAAATGGGGTCAGCGTACACGGATTCACAAATTTTCTCATTAATGTTAAGCCGTGTACTCTGACCCTATTGACTGTTTGGGTCTGGGACAACGAAGACGTAAAATAACATGCCAATCATGAGATTCATTTTATTGGGTTTGGTGTGCAGTCATTCAATGTGGGCTGCGGAGATACCGACGCTGCGATTCGATGATCGCGTAACGTGGAAGCAAATTTTCGATTTTGGATTTAGGCCCAAACATTTGGAGGGACTCGAACGAAATACGTGCGTCTCCCAGAATCAGAGTTTTTGGGTAGAATTTAAAAGCCGCGAATCGAAGTTCAAAATTCAGAATGGTAGAGTTTCATTTTCGTTTCTTTACGATGATTTTCTCAGCATGGTATGGCACCAAGAATCGGAGGCAATCACTCTTGAAGATGGAAAGCAAAGAGCTGATGAATTCCGAAAAGTCTTTGATGGATACATCGTGAAGGAAATTACGATGCCTCCGTTGATCGATCCTAGTGGATTAGTGGATGCCGGCAACGCGGAGAACAACATTGAAGCCCGAATCGGTGAATATGTGATCTGGTATGGATTTGACAATTCCATGCGAAAGGACAAACCAATTGTTCCGCATTTTTACATTGCATGGAGCTTTCCGGGCAAACCAGACTCGAGAACTAAGGATTCGGGAGACGTAGTTCGTTCGCCCAGGGGTTATGAGTGGTATAGCCTGGATCCAAACGTCAGCACCCCAGATCCCGGATCGACGCCAGTAGCTTTGCCCGAGCCGGAAGCCAAAGTTCCCGAGAAGAAGAGCCCGGACTTACCGAAGGTCGAAGCTGAAAACAAGCTGCCGGAGAAGCCGAAAGCTTTAACGGATGAGTCACAAATTGGTTGGTGGGTAATTAGAATTTTAGGCTTCATCACTGCGGCGGTGTTATTTTGGCGTTGGAAATCAAAACCTACCCCCTGAAAACCAGCTCTCACCTCATTCTAGCAGCTCCCCCAAAAGATTCTCGCTCCGCACAAATTCAAGATCCCCGACAAATTGATTGTAAGAAGGACTCTTGAACAGGACGCGAGACGCTTCTCCCTGATCTCTCATTTTCCTCATCCTTTACCCACGCCCATAGTGGAATTGCCTGTTTGGGTTTGGGATAATGAGGATGTGCCATAGCGATTTAATTTATGAGGACAATTTTCTTATGGTTAGTATGCGCCCAGATTTTGTGTGCTGTGCAAATTCCGAAGCTACGTTTTGATGAACGGATAACGTGGAAACAAATATTCGATTTTGGATTTAGGCCCAAACATCTGGAGGGGCTAGAGGATCACAAGTGCATTTGCCAGAACCAGAGCTTGTGGCTACAATTTAGGGATCGCGACTTGAAATTCAAACTGGATAACGGAAGACTTCAATTTGGATTTTTTCACGATGATTTCCTCCAAATGGTTTGGCACCAGGGAGCCGAGTCGATCACATTAGAAGAGGGCAAGCGACGGGCTGATGAATTTAGAAAAATTTTCGATGGATACATCATCCAGGAAATCACGATGCCACGCCTGATCGATCCCAGCGGTCTGGTGGATGCCGGGAACGATGAGAACAATGTGAAAGTGCGTGTCGGGGAATATCTGATTTGGTATGGCTTTGACAATTCATTAGGAAAGGTGAAGCCCCTCATCCCTCATTTTTACATTACGTGGAACTTTCCCGGTCGCCCGGATATGCGGCTCAAAGACTCGGGTGACGTCGTTCGCCCACCCAAGGGCTATGAATGGTATAGTCTTGATCCCAAAGTCAGCACGCCGGATCCCGGATCGACGCCTGAAACCTTGCCAACTCCAGAAGTCAAAGTTCCCGAGAAAGAAACGCCAGCCCAGCCAAGGGTGGGGGCTAAATACGTTCATTCAGAAGAACCTAAAGTCATAAAGGATGAGTCACAATTGCGGTGGTGGTTGATTAGCATTTTAGGATTCATCATTGCGGCTGTTTTAGTATGGCGTTGGAAATCAAAATCCATTCTCTAAAAACTACCCATTACCTTCCTCTAGCAACTCCATCGCTGAAGATCCTTGCTCCGCACCGCCAGACATCCCACTGGCGGATGTCACGTGAGCTGCTAAGTCCTGCGGGAACATGTGACGTGCGCGGAGTAATGCTGCATCCAGTCCGGGTGCCTCCCGCAAGCGGGTCCCTCCCTCCCTTTGATGTTCCCTCGGGAGATACCCTCGGCAGCATTACCCGTCGCAGTCACAAGTGCCCTCCGACCTGTGCAGCTCCCGCGCCAGCCGCATGTTAGGCTCGTTATCACTCGCATCCTCCGGCCACCTCACCCCGCGCGGCCAGTCGGGCGGCGGTTCCCGCCTACCCACGGTTCCGCTCCGCTTCACCGCCTCCCGGCTTGCCGCCCACCGCCAACCCGCGAAGATTCTCCGCGCCCCGGCCTGCGGCATCGTGTTCGCCCTGGCTTGCATTCGCTAACGCTCATCCGCCGTTCACACCATGCCTCCGGCCCCCCAAGATTCCCGCAGCGGTGCTGCAAGAAAGCGCTTCGGGAACGTCGTTCGTGTCGGCCACATCGGAGGCTCGCGCGGCCACCTCCGGGCGCTACGGCGTCAAGTGCTGTCCTCATCTCCGGTCCCAAATAACAGACATTTGTTAATCAATTTATGAGGACAATTCTTTTGTGGATAGTGTGTGCCCAGATCTTGTGTGCTGCGGAAATTCCAACGATGCGATTCGATGAACGGC
>JANPAU010000416.1:0-7520 GCA_031430055.1 Akkermansiaceae bacterium
CCCCTATCTGATGCGCTTCCTAAACGCCGATCCCATCGGATTCAGCGGCGGCAGCAACTGGTTCGCCTACGCAGATGGAAACCCGATTAGTTTGAGTGATCCGTTTGGGCTGTGTGCGGGGACATTGCGCGATGGAACTCAGGTAAACGCCGATGGAAGCTGGAAAATGAACGGCCACAATGTCGGACTATTTTTCTCAGTCCTCGGGCAAACAGTAACTTCCGGCGATATCTGGGAACGCAGCTTAAAGAGTGCCGCGAGTGACCCAGCAAATTGGATGAGTGGCTTCGGAATGGGAGGCGTAGCAAACGCGATGCGTAATAGCGTGGATAATGTCGCAGCGGCTGCCGCAAATACAGCAGGCCGAGGGCCTGTAATTGTTGGAGAAACGATGAGCCGTGTGACGGAAGTGGCCAGAGGAGTTCCCGGTGCTAAGATTTTAAACGATATGCCAACGTTCACAGGCACTGCCGACCAGGTCACAAGTTCGATGATGCAATATAACCGAAGTTGGATACTTGATCAGATGCGAAGTGGCAGACAAATCATCGATATCGGAACTGATGCAACACGACAATCACCGAGTATTTTCTACCAGATGGAGCAGAATATGATGCAAAATTACCAGAAACTCAATCCCGGCAGTCTCAACATCACCAAGCCATGAACGATCAAGATTTCATCCGAATAATCGATCAGGCTTTTACTCCATTCCTGAAAGAACTGGGTTTCGTCACTCAACCCAAAGCGATTAGCGGACGTGCTTACATGGTCGAATTTGTGGGGAATTTGTGGACCCTTTCTGTTTCTTTTGAGCCGGGCGACAACTATTTTTCCGTGATCTTGCTGAACAATAAAACGAGGAGTCTAGCAGCGATGGATGATCCGCAGAAAAGCCCAAGACTCAGTGATTTGAACACCCGCTATATGGGAAAAGTCGCTCCTGCCGAGAGAGAGACGAACGAGGCTTTTTTCGCGTCCATAGTGGTTACGGATTCTTTTGAAAGGCAGCTTTTGAAGGTCGCAAAAGATCTGCGGCTTGTATTACCGAAACACCTCGCGGCTTGAAAATCCACCCTCCGGCCCGCGCTAACAAATCCCTCCCGGAAGATCGTCGCTCCGCACCCTTAATCCATCCCAACGAGCTGATCACGCTTGCTGCTAGCCTGCGGGGCCATGTGACGTGCGCGGTGTAATGCTGCATCTCGGTCCGGGTGCCTCCCAGCAAGCTGGGTCCCTCCCTCCCCGGATGTTCCCTCGGGGAATACCCTCGGCAGCATTACCACGCAGTCACAAGTCGCCTCCGGCATCTCGTGCGCTGGCCTAGATGACCCGTTACCTCGAAAAAGTCTGCCCCCGGCTTCTGCTAGACATCGGCAGTTATCACCTGATGCGCCACACCTGCGCCACCCACATGCTCGAAGGCGGTGCAGACATCCGCTACATTCAGCAGCGTCTCGGCCACGAGAACCTCGAAACCACCGCCATTTACACCCAACGGGTCCGTCGCCGAGAGCATTTAAGTCATGTAGATGATGCCTCAATCAAGAGAAGGGCTGCTAGTTTAATACTCTCGCCATACGACTGATGATTTTCTTGTTGGAATTCTAGATTCCTAGTAGCCTTTTGCGGGTAGCTTCGTCCACTGTTTCACAAAGCCGATAGCCATCTCCTTGAGTCGGGATCGTCATCAACAGCGCGTCCCGTTCATACGGCGAGGGGAAGTCCAATCCGATCAAGGCCCGCCCGATCCGTTCGCCGGATTGGCGGTAATTGAAATAACAGAGACTCGCGTTGCCACGGATTCGTTGGCCGAGGAAATCATGCAACGCGCCCGGTCGCTCGTAGAAATCCAGCCGCAGGAATGCCGGATTCTTCAATAGGTCGCCACGCAGCGGGATCGCGCGGAATGTGATGTCGACCGCTCCGGTTAGTTCCTCCCACGCAAATCCGAGCGCATCGAGTTTCTCCGGCAAAGCATCCAGCACCGCTGGGTCTTCGGCATGGATCGTGAACGCCGGCCAAGCTTCTTGTTCGCTGGTTTTTCCATATTGGAAATCCGCGATGTCCAGCCCCTCGAAGCACGAATCCAACAGCTCCAACATCGTGCCCGCGCGCTCCGGGATGCGGACACGCAGCGTGCGGTTGGTCTTGATGTTCGCTCCCACCGATTGAGCGATGAGCCCGAGTTGCAGGAAATCGATGTTAGCTCCGCACAGGACGACCAAGATGCGCTTGCCGACCAAGGCTTCTCGGTTTTTCAAAACGGCTGCCAGCCCCATCGCTCCGGAAGGTTCTGAGATACAGCGCAGTCCTTCCCAGAGGATACGGATTGCGTGACTGACTTCGGCATTGGTCACGGTTTCCACACGGTCCAGAGTGGATTTACAAATTTGATAGGGCAGTTCTCCCGCTTTCCGCACCGCTGTGCCGTCGCAGAAGAGATCCACATTTTCCAAGGCAACGGGTTGGTCGGCTGCTAGGGCTGCTTTCATGGATGCTTGGCCCACGCCCTCCACGCCGACGATTTCAATTTTGGGCCAGTAGGTCTTTAACCAGGTCGAGACACCTGCTGCCAGACCGCCGCCGCCGATCTGGAGGTAAGCGGTATCAAATGGACCATGACCTGATAGGACGACCTCATCGGCGAGCGTGCCCTGGCCGGCCATCACTTTCAAATCGTCGTAGGCGTGAATATAGACCGCGCCGCTGGTCGCTTCATCGGCCCGTGCGGCGGCCACGGCTTCGTCGTAGCTGTCGCCACTGAGGTGGATTTCCACCCACTGGCCACCATGGTGACGCACAGCGGCTTGCTTCACCTTGGGCGTCGAGCGTGGCATGTAAATTCGCGCTCGGATTTCGAGCTTATGAGCTGCTAGCGCGACTCCTTGGGCGTGATTTCCGGCGGAGGCCGTCACGACTCCGCGAGCTGCTTCGGCGGGAGTGAGGAGTGCCATGCGGTTGCAAGCACCTCGCCATTTGTAAGACTTCACAGCGGAAAGATCTTCGCGTTTCACCCAAATTTCCGGCCCGGGTCCGGGTAGAGTCAGTCGTTCCAGCGGCGTCGCCTGCCCGAAGCGATACACCCGCTCCCGTGCGAAAAGAATTTCTTGGCGCAATTGCCGATCAAGCGGCAGATCCTCACGTGTCATGGATGAGCATGGTCGGAATATCACCCGATCCGCAACTCAGTATTGGGATTCCGGCAAATGTCCGGGCAAAGTTCGTGGATTTTGTGAAAAACGGAGGTTGTTTTGTGAGCGATCGTGCTGCTGACAACGCGTTTGCGGAGTGGGAAGCTAGTGGTAAAGTTGACTCAACTGGCCCCGAAAATGGGTGAATTGTCGGACACGAAGGCAGTGGTCCGCCCGCTGAAGGGCGAGCGTCGAAAGGCTAGGGGGCTACTTTTCGTCAAACAGCTCCGTAGCAAGTCTACTATAGGTATCGCGATCCAACAGAAATGGATTAGGTGCCGAACCGAGGCGTCCGTAGTAGAATCCTGGATTCGCTCCAGGTGTCGATGGGGCGAGTATCAAGTCGCGGGTCACGATACCCGTGAAGTCACCTAGGTCGTTGGTGCTTTTTTCGTAAACCTTAAAAGTGAGAGACGGGTTGAGAAGCGCCTTGTTCGCCGATTCGTCGTCGGTGGCGAGCCAGCGGGTGACCTTGAGTCCTTCGAGCACACTCAGCATGAAATTTGCCCTAGCAGGATCGAGGGCTTGGGTGAGGTTTTTTGCTCCTTGGTTAGCGGTCCATTCTTCGAGGGCGAAATTGTAACGCAGGGTGGTCTCTCCCGCAGGTAAGACTGAGCGGTCGATTTGCATGAGATTGACACGGTCAAGCGACCACAATCTGGCTGGCTTCCATTCGTAGGCTCGAACGGCGATGGCGGCGACCAAGGATGGATCGATGCGCATGACACTGGGAGTTCCGACGCGGTTGGCGAAGAATCCGCCTTGGGTGTCGATGCCGAATGCTAGCTCAATTCCTTGGTTGTCTTGACCGAGGAAGCGTAGCTTTAAAAATGGCTGGTGCAGGCCCCAAGGCGTGAAGTCAGTGGCGGCGTCGGTTTCAAAGCCGACCGCTCGACCTTCGGTGACGGCTTTGAGCAAGGTGAAGAGACGCTCTTCGTTCGCCTCGTCCGACTTGCCAGCGATGGTGGTCATCCATGGACGCGGAGGTGTCCGGGAGATGAGGATTTCTGCGGCCGTTGTCGGCTGAATGAGGATTCCGCGAAGTGACTGGATGTTGAGATTGGTGAGGGTGGGATCTCGCAGGTCGTTCACTGCGAGGGGTAAGTCTGCTAGGGAAGTCAGGCTGGGCTCCGGCTTGAGTGGGAGGACAAAGATGGTGTCCGGGCGGTCACTCACCGTGGCAAGGACATCGCGGCTTTCCGGAGTCTCTGGCGGATAGATATCCAGTAAGGTTTCGGCATCCGAGTTGAAGGAACTTAGGGCGATCTGCCCGGATTTGGTGAGCGTGCCGCTGGCGGGAAGTGCGACGCTCGCGCGGTCGAGGGTTTTGAGAGCTTGTAGTTCATAGAGTCCCTCAAGCAGGGATTTCATGGCCTTAGGATCGGTGGCGAGGTCAAGTGGCTTGATGATGCGCCACGGACTCTGGGGAGTTTCCCGACCGAGGGTAAGTTCGCCTTGTTCGGCGCGAATGCGGATTTTTTGAAGCGTGACGGGATTGAAATAGAACGGTCGGTGGTCTCGGAGAAACTTCAAGCCGTCCTTGAAGAGCGGCAAAATGTCGCCGGTGATGGCGTAGATGAAACGCTTGCGGCCTTCATCGCGCGGATGAACGAAAACGGTGGGCACGGGTTTATCGATGTCTTTGACGGTAGCAAGCCATGGAGTTTGACGCCCGAGTTTGTATTTGGCGAGGGGCAGGCGATTTGCGCCCTCGAGCCGGATGTCCACGGCGCTCTCGCCGAGTCCGGCTTTCTGGCCTTCGATCTCATCGCGCGGGGCGAAGTCCTCGACTCGCATGCCGAGGGTGAAGTTGATGATGCTTACGGCTGCCCGCGGATCCATCCGGTCTTTCCAAGGCGAGGAGGTTTGCCAGCCACTTTTTCCCAGATCGAAGTTCGCGGTGACGCCGTTGCGGGAGACTTGAATGTGCTTCACCTCAGAAGGGGTGAAACCTGAATAAACACTCTGACCGAGCGCGACCGGGGGCGAACCGAGCACTGAGTTGAAGTTTCCCTCAATCCACTGCCAGGCAGCCAGTCCGCAAGTGAGAATGGCTAACAGCGCGAGGATGAGGGTGAATCCGAGAGAGCGCATGACAAGTTAGGCGCGGCGCGAGGTCCAGACGAAGGCGCCGATGACGATGAGGAAGGCGGGTAGGAAAAACAAGTTCACCCGGTTGATGAAGGAAACTTGGGCGTCGAGAATTGGTAATTTGTAGGTGCCAAGTGAGCGAGGACCGATGCCGGCGAGCGATTGGCGGTTCATCAGCCAATTCACCGAGGAGGCGAGGAAGTCGATGTTTTCCGCCCGCTGTTGGGTGGGGTCGAGAAAATCGGTATTGCTCATGACGATCATGCGCGAGGTATCGGCGGAGAAACGGTCATCGCTGGCAGCTCCGCGAGTCACGCAGGCTGCTAGAAAAATTGGTGGTAAGGTGTCTTCTTTTTCATCGAAACGGGTGTCTTTTTCCCCGAATTTGGATTCACCCCAGAATCCGGGGGCCGCTTGGATCAGGCCGATGGGGTTGATCTGGCGATTCATCAAGTCCTCCGCGCCTTCGCGGACTTCAAGCGACGAACTGGCACCTTCGAAGACTGTGGTTTGTCCTGCGAAGTCCTTGGTGAAATCCACTCCCGGGGTGAAGAACGCGCGGGTGGTGGTGTCGATGCGGCCGTCCACCAGGGTGATCACCCGGTCGCGGCGTGGTGTAACTCCGAGGCTTCGGAGGAAGGTGCGGAGTTTCGGGGGGACCTCGCCGGGCTTCAGCAGGACGAGCATGGCCGCTTTTGGGGAGTTCCAATACGTTTCAAGCACTGTCAGCTCGGAGTCGGTGAGATCATACTTGGGAGCGACCAGCGCCAAGCCTTCTGTATCGGCCGGGATTTCTGCGAGCCCTGATAGATTGATCCCTTGAAGCTCGACGTTCTGGAAAAGCAGGGTTTTTTGCAGGGATTTCACCGGTGAATCCTCGCCCTCGCCACTGAGGCGGCTCTTGTCAGCGAGGTAGAGCATCTTGCGGGTGCGGCCTTCGATCGACTCCACGAGGCGCGCGGTCATAACGTCCTCACCTTGGAAGCCGGTTGGCTTCCGGACGCTCGTTTCCTTGATCTTTACCGTCGTGAAAATCGCCATGTCGTCGGCGACGATCAGCTTGACGTTAGGGTGAAGGATGCGGTTGCCGTTTTTATCCTCGGTCGAGACGGCGGAATCATCGGTGCGCGCATCCATCACGATGAGATCCTTGGTCAGTGGCAGCCCGTAAGCGGCAGTCACCTCCTGGGTGCGATCTGAACTGCGCAGCGGATCGACGATTTCCAATTGGATTTTCCCACCGGAGAGGCGAGCGTATTCCTCTGCTAGAGCGCGGACACGTTCGTAAAATGGTGATGTCCGGCGGAAGGCCATGATCCACTTGATCGGTTGTGCCCGCTCGCGGATGGCGGTGCTTTTGAGGAAATTCTTGGTGGAAGGGGACAGCGTGTAGTTCGCTTCCCGGCTCAAGTCGAGGCGGGTGTAATGACTCGCCGCGAGATAATTCAGAGCGATGAGGGTGCTCGCGAGAAAGACGATTTGAAGCACGGACAGCGTGCCAAGCCCCCAGCGGTTCAGCGGGCGGGCGGGCTTTGCTTTTGGCTCAGAAGAAGAATCAGACATGGAGTGAAAATCAGAAAATCAACGCCGCCAACGACGGTAGTCCACGACTTGGTAGGTCAGAAACAGCACAAAAATTGCCAAGCTCAGGAAGTAAACCACCGGCCGCGTGTCGAACAGGCCACTGGTGAAATAGTGCAGGTGCTGCTGCGAGGAAATGTAGTGGAAGAACCCAGCTCCAGCGAAGGACTCGCCCCAGATGATCGTCACGAAACCCAGGAAATACTGAATCACCAACAGCCCGATCGTAAAAATCCCAGCGATGATCTGGCTGGACGTCAGTGCCGAAGCCAGACACCCAATCGCAGTGAAGGCCGCTCCCATCAGCATGATCACCGTGAATGCCCCGGCGAGTGCTCCGTGGGTCCAAGCCGCCGGAAGATCCGTCGCCCACTGAAACATTTTGAACTGAATCAAGGCTGGAATCCACAAGGTCGTGTAGAAAATCATGGCCGCTGCGTATTTCGAAAACACCACCTGCCACGTCTTCACGGGTGCCGTCAGCAGTGTTTCTAAAGTCCCGGAGCGTTCTTCCTCGGAAAACAACCGCATGGTGATGAGCGGAAAAATGAACAGGAAGTAGAACCAAAACAAGGGCGTGTGGAAAGTCACGTAGACCAGACTATCGCGCACCGGCGTATCGCGGAAGCCCTTCATCGCCGTGGAAAGCGAGAT
>JANPAU010000417.1:0-7841 GCA_031430055.1 Akkermansiaceae bacterium
TAGACGCCATATAATACACATGCCCACCATTTCCAAACGCAACATAAGGCGCATACTGCCAAGTCACCAAATCGGACGACCATTGATAGAAGTAGGTGCGCCCCGCAACTCCTAGCCATTCCGACTTCCAAGTGCCGCTAGATCCTTGAGTGAGTGAGACTTGCGACTGTGGTTCCGAGGTTGCGCCTAGCAGATTGGACGTGACAGCGAGGATAATGCCATACCGTATTAGATATCGTTTCATAGATTGACCTCTTCTTCAATTACCAGCACGCCTTTAGGCGATGGATTATTTCGTTTCCAAAACTGGATGGTCTCGGTGATGGGTGACGGAAAGTACATTTGCGGAGCCTCGCTTACCTCCATGCTGGTAATGCGGGAACTCAGCACAGGGATTTCGACATCCCATCTCGTGACAACCTCCTCGGCGTTCAAACCTAAAAGCCAAAAACCGAATAGCACAGCAGGGACTGCTCGCAATAACATAGCGCCACGCATCATGATGTGTGGGATAGAGCGTAGGAATCTTATTATCCCTTTTTTTGCTTTGGTCGAAGAAAAGAGGCGACAACAAGGTCGCAACTCCATAAGCGGCGAAATCACAAATCCTGATGTGCTGCAGTATGTTCTCATAGAAGGGCTGGGAAGTTCCTTCCTGGTGGACGGGGAGTTGAAAAGCTGGCAAAGGTCAGCCGCAACGGCCTTTAGCCGTTGCCCGAGGGTAGCGGCCTGAACATGCGCCGCCGCCTCCCCGACCATTTGGTCGGTTTGGCGGCATCGTTGCGGTCGATGCCGACCGCCTTTGCTGCTGGGCTTTTCAAGTCCCCGTTCACTAAAGTGAACGCATGAATTCCATGACATTCAGCACGCCACGGCAAGAAAATTATTCGCCATTGCAAATTATCTCGCACCAAAAGGCGTCAACCCGAGAGTTAGTGGGGAACGGTGCTGTGGATTTAACTCCTCAATATGCGGCCCTGGCGGAGAGGATCTGTTATTACACTCACCAAAGATTCAATTACGGGTAATCTCACTCCTCATGCTATTTGGTGAATTGCGCACGATCACCCCATGGACCAACAGCTGCGACCTGCCATCTTTTTGTTCCAGCGAGGCCAGCACCAGCCTGATCGTCCCCACTGATGCGACATAGTTTTCCGGGTTCCTCTTCTCCCAGCAATTTTGCAACTGCGAAAAAACAACCTTTCTCCAGCACTTCGTCGAACATTTCCTTATGGCGTTTGACCTCGTCGTAGGACTTCAGCCGCACTTTCCACTCAAGGCCGCTTGGAAGCTCCTCCCGGACCCTGCGCTTAGAGGTCAACTCTTTTCCCGAAGTCGTCTGAATGGTCACCATCTCGCTGCCTGGTCGGCGATGAACGCTCGCCGTCGGGCGATACGTTTCGCCACACCGCGAGGTCACCTCCTGCTCGAACATAGCCAGCAGGCTACTGCATACGAGGCCGCGAAGCCTCTCCTGGAAACCCCTGTTAAAATCCTCAATCTCGGCTTGTGCCGAGGTTTGCATCTCTGTTTGTTTACTCATGATATTGGTTGATTTAAAACGTTTGTTCAAACAGGCGATGTGGAACATCGCCCGATTAGCCAGCACCAATAGATTGCAACATTTTAACGAAAAAAATTCTCTTCCCCTCGGCTACCTCCGCATCTGCGATCTCACCATCGACGCGACTGATTTCCTTGTTGACCAGCCACGGCTCCGCGATTTCTACGAGCGGCAACTGGCAACAAAGGCAGTGGCAAAACTGCTTCCCCGGTTTCCTCCGCAGCCAACCACTCATCCATCATCCGTATGGAAGGAGGTTAGACTTGTCCGGTCACTCCTGAAAACTGGCTCAAGGGCGATTCAGAATGCACTTGTCGCAGGGAATCGACCACATACTTTTAGAGCTGATGAATCGATCTGGAAAACTCCACGCTCTGCTATCCACCGCCCGAGTGGCTAATATCCCGAGCGTGGTGAGCAATGTGTGGGCAGGGGTGGCACTGGGTATCGTGATGAATGCAAATTCCACTGAGCAATCCCTGGCCGTGCCATGGATGCTTGCAGCATGCCAAGCTTTCGCCGGGGTGTTGCTCTACGTCGGAGGAAATTTTCTCAACGACTGGCAGGACCGCCGTTGGGATGAGGATCATCGACCGGAACGAGCCTTGCCGCGAGGGTTGTTCCCACCAAGTTTCTATTGGTGGCTAGCGCTCTGCCTGATGGGCGCAGGGGTGGGATTCGCATGGGCCGTGAATTTCAGAAGCGGATTGGTGGCAGGTGGAATCTTGGGGTGCATCGCGATTTACACGGTATGGCACAAAAAATATGCGTGGACAGTGGTGCCGATGGGGCTTTGCCGAGCCTTACTCCCGGTGATGGGATTCTTGGCACTCTACCCATATGTGGACACCATCTTGCCTCTGGCTGGCGCACTATTCTGCTATATCGTGGGACTCTCGCTAAGCGCACGGCAAGAGTCCATGAAAGAATCCTCAAAGCGGTCTGCGGTGATCCCGCGGGGGCTTTTACTGCTCACCGCCATCATGGTCGCCGTGGGAAATCGAGTCGTTTTTCTGGATCGACTACCAAGCATCCTCGGAACTCTTCCCTATTTGATGTGGACGGGATTTTGCCTGAAGTTTCGGCGTGCGCCGGTGCCGAAATTAGTATCTGGACTACTCGCGGGGATCCCTTGGATCGATTGGATGGCGCTGCTTCCGTTAGCCCTAACGATCGTCAACGATTCCCGCGAAGGCGTAGTCCCACTTGCCTCAGCTTGCGTGCTGTTCCCTCCCCTCGCCTTCATCTCCGCACTGCTGCTGCAGAGACTCGCGCCGGCGACATGATAGGAACTTGCGGCAGGCCAGTTCCATTGCTCCCCTTCCACCAAGCCTGAGGTGATGAACAAAAGCCAGATTTCTCAATGGACTTCCTCGGGTAGGTCGATGGTGGTTTTTATGGACCCCTAATGCTGGCTGATGGGGGGAGCGTTACTTCTCACAGAATTGATCCCGGTCCGTAGGCAGCGGCTGCAGGACTGGCAGCTTCGAGCCTTCTCACAGCCGCGGCGAAGGCAACGATCTGGGATTTCGCGGCTCCGGATTCTTGATCGCCCTTGGCGAGAATGGCATCGAGAGATTCGCGGGAGAGACCGAGACGGGGGTCGCCAGCGAGGCGCTCGACGAGGTTGTTGCGGTCGATGCTTCCGGCACGGAGATCGTTTACGGTGGCGACGGCGTGCTCCTTGATGGCGTGGTGCGCGGTCTCGCGGCCGACGCCGGATTTCACGGCTTCCATCATGATGGTGGTAGTCATGAGAAATGGCAGGTAGTGGGCCGTCTCGGCGTCGATGACGGCCTCGTAGGCGTCCATTTGATCGAGAACGGTTAGGAAGGTTTCGAACATGCCGTCGATGGTGTAGAACGAATCCGGCAGCATGATCCGTCGGACGACGGAGCAGGAGACATCACCTTCGTTCCACTGATCGCCGGCGAGTCCCGCAGCCATCGCGAGATAGCCTTTGAGGATGACGTGGAAGCCATTCACACGCTCGCAGGAGCGGGAATTCATCTTGTGCGGCATGGCGCTGGAGCCAGTCTGACCAGGGGCGAAACCTTCGCTGGCAGTTTCATTTCCGGCCATCAGGCGGAGGGTTTTGCAGAAAGACGACGGGCCGGAGCAGAGATCGGTTAGCGCTGCAACGACGCGGAAGTCGAGCGAGCGCGGATAGACTTGACCGACGTTGGTCCAGACGGCGGGCATGCCGAGGTGGGCAACGACCCGTTTTTCGAGATCGGCGACTTTTCCAGCGTCGCCTTCAAACAAGGAAAGCTGGTCCATCTGGGTACCTACCGCGCCCTTGAGACCGCGCACGGAATAGGTGGCAATGACAGAATCGAGCGCTTGCAGACTGCTGAGAAGCTCCTCACCGAACATCGCGATTCGCTTTCCAAGCGTGGTCGGTTGGGCCGCGACGTTGTGAGTGCGGGCGGTGAGGATGAGCTCACTCCACTGCTCCGAGCGTTCGCGAAAGCGGCGGAGTGTGGCGACGGTCTTATCGCGGATGATAAGCAGCGAGCGGTAAACTTGGAGCTGCTCGACATTTTCCGTAAGGTCGCGAGAGGTCATGCCTTTGTGCACCTGCTCGTGCCCGGCAAGGTCGTTGAATTCCTCGATGCGGGCCTTCACGTCATGGCGGGTAATTTTCTCCCGAGCCATAATCGAAGCTGGATTGACGCTGTTTTTCGCAGCTTCATAGGCGGAAATCGCTTCGAGCGGGACATCGAGACCGAGATCGCGCTGCGCCTTCATCACGGCAATCCAGAATTCCCGTTCTAAGATGATGCGGCCTTCAGCAGACCAGATGGATTGGAGGGCAGGCGAGGCGTATCGTTCGGCGAGGACATTTGGAATCACGAACGAACCTTGAAGGGCGGGAACCGAAGTTTCAAGAGGCACTTACCCCAAAGTCAGGAGAATTTTTTCTAAAAACCCAAAAACTACTGTGCACCTAAATCGACACAACTCTTTGAAAAAGAGTGGTCGGGGCGGCCAGATTCGAACTGACGACATCCGCGTCCCAAACGCGGCGCTCTACCAGGCTGAGCTACGCCCCGGTGCACGGGCGGACCCTTGGGGATTCCCGGGAACGAATCAAGAAATTCCTTTAGAAAATTCACTTTCCTCACTTTTCGGGTTTGCCCGAGGGATTGAGTCCCCCGTCTTCACGTAATAGTTCATCAGGTATTTTTGAGGCATTTTACTCCTGTTCAGATCTTCCGCAGCTTGTCGTGGAAAGCCTTCTGAAGCTCCCCTATCCCCCCACCCCCATGAAGCGCCTGCCGGCCCTAGCAGCCACGCTACTACTACTCGTAGTTGCTTGGTTATGCATGAAATCCCAAGAAAATGAGACTCATGCCGACAACGCTGTCGTCCCACCTAGTGACGAGGCTCACAGTCCTCGTCTACAAACTTCCCAAGCGATCAACCCGTCCATTTCTGCACCCAACAACCACGAGAATTCACAAGGTAAATCATCGAAGTCCGCCCTATTTCCACAAACGTCGAGGGGCATTCCAATCACTGCTGAATTCGTCAGAAATTTGGCAAGAGGGGCAAAAAACGTCATCTTCCCACTCCCAGATGGCCGGGACGCGCACGGAACCATCGAACAGCACCATCAAGCAGCCGACGGCTCGCCTGTCGGCGCAAGCGGACGACTCACGGCTCCTGGCAAGGGAACATTTCATTTCCGCACGCAACCTGCTGGATCTCCCGCTGGTCCTGTGATCGGAGCGGTAGTGATAGAAGGTGCTGAAATCGCCTTCCAGGTGATGCCTGGGCCGGCACAAACCAGCCTGTTAGCAGCACGACCTATCGATCAAGTGATCTGCCGAAACTACACACTTCCCCCTCAAGATGCCGATGGTCCCGAGGAAATCATAGCGGATCACCCGACTGACATTGAGACTCCATTATACCAAAACGGAATCATCCCACTGCAAAGCCGGCCAAGTGCGGAAGGCGTGATCTATCTAGACTTCGATGGGGCGAGTGGCCCGCAGGAAGGTTGGGGCGACTTCGAGGCAGCAGCCCCTTCCGGCATGACTCCAACCAAGGTCATGAATATCTGGGCACGAGTTTCCGAGGATTTCGCGCCGTTCAATCTCAATGTCACCACGGACCTTCAGGTTTTCCTCAATGCCCCGGAGACATCACGCCAGCGCTGCATCATTACCCCTACCAAAAACGCAGCACCCAATGCCGGGGGCGTCGCCTACATGGGATCATTCGGCTGGAGCGGAGACACACCTTGTTGGTGCTTTTACTCTAGCAGCTCAAAGTATGCCGCAGAAATCATCTCCCACGAAATCGGCCACACTCTTGGACTATACCACGATGGTCGGATCTCAGCGGAATCCTATTACCTCGGTCACGGCTCGGATCTCGTCGGGTGGGCTCCGATCATGGGTGCCGGATACTATAAGAATCTTACTCAGTGGTCAAAAGGCGAATACAACTCCGCAAACGAGTTGCAAGATGACATCGCGATCATCGCCGCCAACCCCGGAGTAGGCTTGATCGCTGACGATGCCGGCGACTCCCATGTCAGCGCCGCTGCGTTGGAAGTTTATAGCAACGGCACGATCAAATCCGAAGGTAATATCGGAGCACCATCCGATGTTGATGCCTTTTCCTTCACCACCACTGGCGGCGCGGTCGCACTCACCATCTCACCCGTAGCGAATGGCCAGAACCTCGATGTCTTCGCCGGAATTGATGATTCTCTCGGAAATCCTGTGATTTCCGACAATCCGGACCTTGCTCTCAACGCCACCCTTTCCACCACTCTTCTCGCTGGGACCTATAGCGTCCGGGTAAAAGGATCCGCTCGCGGAAATCCACTTACTGACGGTTACTCTGACTATGGATCTCTTGGGCAATATACAATTACCGGAACGATCACCGGCGCAGTCGCCCCGGATCGCTTCACCATCGCGGAGAACTCACCTGTAGAAACCATCGTCGGCACCCCCACGCTTCGAAACAATCATGCGGGGTCAGCGCTGACCTATCAAATCATGAAAGGCAACACGAACTCCACCTTTAAGATGAGTCCAAAAACTGGCCTCATCACGGTTGCCAAATCCTCGTTTCTCGATTTCGAAAAACTTTCAACAGGTTGGGATGATCCCGCCAACTTCGATCTCACCGTCGAAGTTAAAGACCTAACTTCTCCCGGTCTCAGCGAGTCCTTAAGAATCATAATCACCGTCCAAGATCTCTACGAGCCATTACCCGAGCCCACTCATTCCCTGACCATCGCCTCCGCGGAAACTCTTACCGTCCCGCAAAGTAACACTTCCTTCCAAAGCTTAACGAACGACGGCACGCTCGTTGTTTCCAGCCCCCTCCAAATCACAGGAAATGCCACCAACAATGGAGTCCTTCGCCTCTTCGGCGATTCCATCCTCAACGTCACCGGCACCTTCACGAACAGCGGCGTCATCGACATCATCAATTGGAACGGCACCCTGCCGCCATCGATGATTAATACCGGCATTATTCTTGATCGCACCGCCCATCGAGTCCTCGCCACCGCGACCCACTCAAGCCGATTCCACCTCAGCGTTCCTGGCTTCGCAGGCCATCTTTACCAACTCGAGAGCTCAGACGAGCTCACCGGTCCATGGACTCCTCTCGGAGACTCCCTAGTTGGCACCGGTGAGGCTGAGAATCCCCCCCTACTGCAATTCACTCCCGACATGGACGGGCCGAGACGCTTCTACCGCGTCGCAGTCGTTCCAGCCCCTTGACTTCCCGCCCAAACGCGACAACCTCACACTCGACAGGGGCGCTCTTCGATCGCAGAGCCGAGATTTTCCAACGCGCGGAAGAAACCCTCCGAACCTGACGCGGGTCATGCCGCCGTAGGAAGTCGAAACGCCAGCAGTTTCCCTTTCCTCCGGCCGTGCCTCATCCGCACGGCCTTTTCCTTGCTCTCAACGATCTACCATCCACTCTCAACCGCTCCCACCATGATCCGCCCAGAAGAATCCACCGGCACCGAAACCCACGACGCCTCCCTCGCCCAACTCCCCGCCTCCACCCGCATCTATGTCGAGGGCCAGCTCCACCCACAAATCCGCGTCCCGATGCGCGAGATTTCCCTCTCCGACACCAAGTCCTACAACGGCCGAATCGAAAAAAACGAAGCTGTCCGCGTTTACGACTGCTCTGGCCCGTGGGGCGATCCCGATTTCAAAGGCACCTCCGAAGAAGGCCTGCCGCCGCTCCGCCGCGACTGGATTCTCGCCCGCTGCGATGTCGAGGC
>JANPAU010000418.1:0-1791 GCA_031430055.1 Akkermansiaceae bacterium
CAGCACCTGCTCCACATCGCCCGCCTCGAAAACATCGCCCTCGAAGACACCGCCGCCTGGGCCATCGCCAAAGGCGCGGATGGGGGTATGCGCGACGCTCAGTCGATGCTCGACCAGCTCGTCTCCTTCTGCGGCGACTCCATCAACGAGGCCAATGTGCTCGACGTCTTCGGTTTCACCTCCCGTGAAAAAGTCGCCGCGCTCACCCAAACCCTGCTCTCACGCGACAATCCCGCCGCCCTCTCACTCATCCAAAAAGAAGCCGAAAGCGGCCGCGAACTCTCCCAGCTCCTCGGCGAACTCATCGGCTGCCTGCGCGCCCTGCTCGTCACCAAGCTCGACCCTTCCGCCGACGGCGAAGGCATTCCCGCCCACCTCTGGAGCGCCCTGCTGCAAGCCGCCGCCGAATACCCGCCGGACCGCATCCTCTCCGCCATCGACGTCTTCGCCGAGACGGAAGGCCGCATGAAATGGGCGACCAACAAGCGCCTCCATTTCGAACTCGGTGTCATCAAAGCCATCCAATCCCTCGGAGAAGTCCGCATCACCGACGTCATCAAAGTCCTCACCCGCGGTGCAGATTTCATCCCAACCGGAGCGCTGGCTTCAGCCGGCGAGTCTCAAGCCGCAGCACCGATCAAAGCCGAACCCGTCGCCGCGCAGCCCGCTTCCACTCCCAATCCCCCCCCCGTCGCCAATGAGAGAAATCCAGAACCCACCCCAGAACCCGCACCCCTCGTCGCGGCTAAGCCACGAGTCAGCGGCGGGCTATCCGGCTTCGACTCCCTCATCGCAGACGCCCCGGAAGTGAGCGAAATTCCAGCCCCGGCCGAGCCACCACCGTGGAAAAACGACAAACCCGCCGTCGAAGCCAAACCACCGGAGCCTGTCCCCGTCGTATCGCCCCTCGAAGACGCCTTCCACAACGACCCACTCATCCAAGCCGCCCTCGTCAAATTCGAAGGGAAAGTGCTCGCCTGAATTGGAGCGCAGAATTCATTCCAATGCCTGCAAGGATTCGACCCATTGCGTGAATTACTCGCCCGGCCGAAAACCGACCACCCAATGAGCGGCGTTTTGAAACCCATGACCTCCTCAAAAGACTCACGGCCACCAAATTGGACCTGTAAACCTAGAAGGGAAAATGGAGGAAAGAATTTTGACTACGGATTTCACGGACTTTACAGATTTGAAGAGAGAGATGAAATCTAAAAAGCGAAATCGGCATTCACCTTTTAGGTGAGGCTACAAATTTTGATAACCCTCTTAAAATCTGTGAAATCCGTGAAATCCGTAGTTAATCATCTTCCTTTCGAGGGTAAACGCTTGGGAAACACAGATCAGGTTGAAATGAAATGCCTGACTTGAAGTGATCATCATCCGCATCACTTGCTCTGGCGGAACACCGCTTGGAACCGCCGTTCCAGCGCGCCGTCCTTTTCGATGGTCTGGCGGTATTCCCGGATCGTCGTCGCGCCGATCACCCGGATCGCGCCACGGGCCAGCGCGGGCTTGAGGATGTTCGCCGCGTCCATGCTGCCGCTGGCCGATCCCGCTCCCAGCAGCAAGTGGATTTCATCAATGAAAAGAATCGGCATCGGCTCACAGGACGCCTCGCGCACAACCGCTTCCAGCCGTTCCTCGAATTCACCCCGGTATTTTGTCCCCGCCACCAGCGAGGTCAGGGAAATCTCGATCACCGCTGGCCGGCCCAAGGCATCCGGCAATTTCCCCTCCGCCAGCAACTGCGCGAAGCCCTCGACAATTCCCGTCTTCCCCACACCCGGCTCG
>JANPAU010000419.1:0-4592 GCA_031430055.1 Akkermansiaceae bacterium
GCCACTGCGCCAAGCAAACGAAGCTGGCGTGGCCATGCCTCACACCACAGAACTCCTCCGGCGGATCCGTGAGAGACTGGCGCAGCGAAATATCATTTAATCGCAGGGGAAAATCTAACTCGCCATCAAAGCGTGCCACGCTCAATCCTTCGCGGACTTCGGATCGAGGGCATCGCGCAGTCCGTCGCCGAGGAAGTTGAGGGCGAAGAGGGTGCTGGCAAAGAAGAGCGCCGGGAAAAACAGCAGCAGCCAGCTGATTTCCATGCGGTCGGCACCTTCTTTGATGAGGATACCCCACGAGCTGTTAGGCGGCTTGACGCCGAGACCTAGGAAAGAGAGCACGCTTTCCAGCAGCATGATGCCCGGAACGGCGAGGGTGGTATAAATGATGATCGGGCCGATGACGTTAGGAAGAATATGGCGGAAAAGGATCCGGGTACGACTGAGGCCCAAGGAGACGGCGGCTTCGACAAATTCCTGTTTTTTCACCGCCATCACTTGGGCTCTCACAATGCGGGCGATCGTCAACCAACCGATCGCGCCAATCGCGATGAACAGGGGGATGAGCGTGGTGATAGGAGCGACGCGGTCGCGAGCGAAGCCGGTGGTATTGATGACCCACTCGGTGAATTCCGAAGCCGGTTTGTCGACGACCAACGAGAATAGAATTACCAATACGAGGAAGGGTAGAGCAAATAGGATATCAACGAAGCGCATCAGTAGATCGTCGGTTTTCCCGCCGGCATAACCCGCGATAGCGCCGTAAATCACGCCGATGAAGACTGCGACCGCGGTGGCGACGAGTCCGACTAACAATGATACCTGACCGCCGTAAAGCACGCGGGCTAAGAGATCGCGGCCGAGTTGATCGGTGCCGAACCAATAGTCCGCCGAGGGAGCAGCGGCGGAGTTCGCGAGATTGATCGCGGTCGGGCTTTTCACAAACGGCAGCAATGGGCCGATGAAGCAGAGCGCGAGGATCACCGTGAGGACGAACAAGCTGACGATGGCGGCGCGATTGTGCGCGAGGCGGTGCCAGGCGTCTTTCCAGAGTGAGGTGCCTTTTTCCATGAGTTGAGAGTGGATGGTTGAGAGTTGAGAGTTAGAAAGGGCGGAGTCGGACTTGTTTTTGTATTTCACTCAACTCTCAACCTTCAACCCTCAACTTTTTCTTAAGCGTGGGTTGAGGGCGATCTGAGCAAGGTCTGCTAGCAGGTTCGCGCCGACGATGAGGAAGCCGTAAAAAAGGACGAGACCTTGAATGAGGAAGAACTCACGGTCGGTGGCGGCATTGACGAAGTGCTGGCCCATGCCGGGGACTTGGAAAATGGTTTCAATCACAAATGAGCCTGAGATCATCCCGGCGAAGGCCGGTCCGACGAAGGCGACGGCAGGGATGAGGCCACCTCGTAAGGCGTGGCGGATGACGATGCGCGACGGTGCTGCACCCTTCGCCCGGGCGGTGCGGATGTAGTCTTGCGATAGCACGTCGAGCATCCCGCCGCGGGCGAGACGGGCAAGGTAGGCGGCGTTGATGAGGCCGAGCGTGACGGCGGGAAGAATCCAATCTGAGGGTGATGCCCAACCGGCGACGTTGAGCGATTTTAAACCCAGCCCGGCGGTGACGGCGAGTAGCGGACCGATCACGAAGCTCGGCAAACAGATGCCCACCATCGCCCCAGCAAGGCAGGAAAAATCGACAAGCGTGTTCTTCCTAACTGCTGCGATGACGCCTGCGGGAATGCCGACGATGAGGGCGATGCCGATCGAAAGAATCCCCAGTCCGAGCGACACCGGAAATGACTCAGCAATGATTTCCGAAACCTTGACTCCGTCCTTTTTGATCACATCGCCAAGGTCTTGGTGAACGATGAGATTTTTCAAATAGCGGAAATACTGCACGGCCACGGGTTGATCGAGCCCAGTGTATTCCTTCATGCGCTTGAGAGCGTGCTCGGGAATCGCCTTATCCTCCGCGTAAGGGCTGCCGGGCATGGCTCGGACGAGGAAAAACGTGAGTGTGATGAGCACGAACAAGGTGACGATTCCTTGGCCGATGCGGTTGATGATGAGGCGGAACATGATTAAAGATCAACGCCCAGGCACGAGCCGGAGAAACTGGTAGGGGTTGTTGGAAAGCAGCAAGGAATGCCAGCCCTCGACTGACGGGTGAATCAAATAATTACGCGACTGCCAAGCGATGGGGAGAATGGCGGCCTCATTCATGAAAATCGACTCTGCCTGATTAAGTAAATCGAAGCGCCGGGCGGCATCGGTCTCTTGGAAGGATTGCTGGAGTAACTTCACGAACTCAGGATTTTCCCAGCCGGTGAGGTTATTGCCATTTCCAGGTGTCCACATTTCCAGGAAGGTGAGCGGGTCAAGGTAGTCGCCGATCCACCCGGAATTTACGATGTCGTAGTCGAGTTCTTGCGTGGCGACGATGAAGGCATTCCATTCCTTGTTTTCGATTTCCACCTCGATGCCTAGGGTGTCTCGCCACATGGCTTGCACCGCTTGGGCAAGGGTGGCGGCGGTTTCCTTGCTGGCGATGAGCACTTTCAAGCGAGGGAAACCCTTGCCGCCGGGGAAGCCTGCTTCTGCGAGAAGTTTTTGGGCCTTTTCCCGATCGAAGCCAGCCCCGCGCGGCGGTTGATAGTTGCCCATTGGCGGCGTGATCGCGTAGGCGGGTTCATAACCCCGGAAGACGGTATTGCAGATGGCGTCGCGATCGATGGCGTAGCTGAGCGCCAGCCTGACTCGGACATCGTTGAGAGGCTTGCGAGTGGTGTTGAAGCGGAAGAAAGTAGTGCCGACGTAGGGTTCCTGCCGGAGTTGCTCGGGATGTTCTTTCTTCATCAAGTCGACCACTTCAGAGGTGGCGGCGTAGGTCGTGTGGAGTTGACCGTCGCGAAACATGCGAGCCTCGGTGTAGAGGTTGGTGACCGGCAGGAAACGGATGCCGTTTAAAGTGACATTCTTGGCATTCCAGTAGAAGGGATTCCGCTCAACTTCGATGTGGTCGGTGCGCCGCCAGGACTTTAGCTGATAGGGACCATTGCCGACGATGTTCTCGGTGCGACTCCAGGGATTGCCGCGTTGACCGATTTTTCCGTGTTTCAGCACGACGTGACGGGGGACTGCGGTCCAAGTGTAATGTTTGAGGATTTCTCGAAAATACGGGGTGGGCCCACGCAAGGTGAGTCGGAGTGTCTGGTCATCAATGACCTCCACGCCGACCGTCGAAAAATCCGTGGTTTTGCCTTTGTTGAAATCCTCGGCACCCTTGAGGAAATAGAGCATCTCGGCATACTTGGCTCCAAGTTCTGGCGTAAGGATCCGCTCGTAGGAGAATGCGAAATCCTGGGCGGTGACGGGCGTACCGTCCGACCATTTCCCATCGGGCCGTAGCTTGACGGTCCAGACTGTGGCGGTGGCGTCCGGCGTGACCTCAAGCGCCGCGCCTTCCGGATTGGCGGTATTGCTTTGAGGATCGTTGGCGATAAGTCCCTCGAACAGGGCGCGAAGGATATTTGACTCCACCACCCCCGAGACGATGTGGGGGTCGAGCCCCTTGGGTTCGCTGGCGTTTCCAATTAACAGAATCCCTTCACGAGTCGCCTTGTCCACCTGCGATTCCTTCTGACAGGAAGCGAGCATCAGGCAAGAAACTGAAATAAGAAACGAATGGCGCAACGTCACGCGAAGGAACATGACGGCAGAACTTGGAAATGCAGCCGAAATTTCAAAAAATCTCTTCGCGTTTCAATGAAATGACGAATGGTGGCGCTTGCATGATTCAGACGGGCGATTAAAAGAACTGCCGAAAATCTCGTGAAAAGCTATTTCCTACGCCGCCTGCTGCTGATTCCACCGACCTTGATCGGGATCACGCTGTTGGTGTTCACGATCACCCGATTTGTCCCCGGCGGCCCGCTGGACCGAATGCTGCAGGAAGCTTCGCGCGGCGCGGACTCGGGTGGCAAGCCTTCCGGCGGGGCTAGTCAGGCGCAAGGTGGACTCAGCGAGGAGCAGTTGGAGGAGCTGGAAGAGCAATTCGGCCTCGATAAGAATGTGCTCGTCGCCTACGCCCAGTGGCTGGGAGTTGCGCCGCGCGAGATCCGGATTTCTAAGGGGGAATTCGGCGACCGTGGGGATGAAATGATCGGCAGCGAGATCGATCCAGCGACCACGGCGGAAGTGGTGCTGCGGGGCGATGGCCGTGCCGTGCTGGTGAAGCGCGTAACCGGCGCAGTGGCCTCGGCGGTTTTCAAAGACAGCGGCAAACCGATTTCTTCAGAGGGCTGGAAAATCCGCTACGAGACGGAAAAGGACCGACAAGACCGATACCAACGGCGCAATTCCAGCAAAGAGAAACCGCCTGCCTACGAGTCGCGAGCCGTGATCTATCAATCGCGATTTTCCGGACTCCTGCAAGGCGATCTCGGCCGCTCGACGGTGTATAATGACCCGGTCCACGAAATGATTCTCTCGCGGATGCCCGTCGCAGCCTATTTCGGGCTGCTCACGGCCATCCTCACTTACGCGGTTTGTTTGCCACTCGGCATCTTGAAAGCGCTCAAGCACCGGAC
>JANPAU010000420.1:0-9041 GCA_031430055.1 Akkermansiaceae bacterium
ACGAGTGGCGTGAGATCAAGACCGAAGATCAGTTGGCTGGCGGCGTCGGTCGTGTGCGAGTCGAAGAATGTGGCATTTGCGGCACGGCGACCGAGTGTCGCGAGGTCATAGCGCTTGCCACCAGCGATTTGTGAATCGAAAACGCCGTTGAGTGCGGCGGCGAGATTGTCGCGACCGCTCACGTCCATCAGCACTTTCTCGGCATCGGGTAGCCAGTCAAGGTCGCGCCAAACTTCGCAGCCGATGACCTGCCTAGGCCGTTGATCGCGTGGTAGCTCGCGCATGGCTTGGAGGGCCGCCACCGTGACGCCGATGTGGGTGTCGTGTTTATCCGCTGGGTTGTGGGTATAGACGACGGCAGGCCGGGAAGCTGCTAGTATGGCTTTCAAATCCTCCTTCAACTCCTGCTCCGTTGCGCTTTTAATGGCGCTGCTCGGGTAGTCGAGCTGGATCATCGCCGCATATCCGCCGATCACGGCAGCGGTGTTTTGTTCCTGACGTCGGACCTCCATCATCTGGACATCGGAATGGCCAGCGTACGGGCCGCTGCGGGAACTGCCTGCGCCGTTCGTGCAGGTCACGCCGCCGAACCATTGGTCGTCCCGGGCGAAGCAAGCCAGGATTCCGTGGAAGGCCATGAACTCCAAATCGTCCTGATGGGCACCGATTCCGAGGTGCGTGATACGATTCAGGGCCGCAGGCTCTGGCATGCCGTCGGGAATGAAAATCTCTGCGGTGGGGTGATGAAATTTCATGAATGTGGCGGAAAATGCAGCGATCCTAACGATAAATCAGCGGGTGGACTTGATCGATTGCGGCAATTCCCATCCTTTGCGGTATTCCCGGCGGACGAACGAGTTCGCCTCAGCCAGGTCGAATTTCAGTTCCGGGCTGTTCCACGCGAGCGTGGTTTTTGGGAATCGTGATGCGATGCCACCTAGCAAGATTGCTTCGGTGAGTGGGCCTGCGTAAGCGAAATCCGCGTTGGTTTCTCCGTTGCCTCGGCACGCTTCGACAAATAGTTCCCAGTGATTGAGTCCTTTGACGCGTGGCAATGCGTGGTCCTTGAATTTTTCCTCGGGTAACAGCGTAGGGCGGCTGCCATGAGGCAGCACGAGCACTCCATCGGTGCCGATTAAAATCGATCCTTCGCCGGGGAATTCTGTACCACCAAGCAGGGCGATGACTTCGGCGGGTGGCCTAGCTTCGCCGTCATACCAAGTGAGTTGAAGGGTTTCCGCCTCGGTCATCGCGTTGCCTGAGAAAGTATAAATGACTTTCCCATCCACCGCCCAATTCCAAGTGTTAGGTGCTGGGCCTTCGGAGCGGACAGAGATCGGAGCGGTGAGACTAAGTCCTTCAAATAGCGGGTCCAGAATGTGGCAGCCCATGTCGCCGAGGGTGCCGGTGCCGAAATCCAAACGCTTGCGCCAGTTCCCGGGGTGATAGTATTCCTCGCCGATGAAGGGTCGCTCGGCGCGAACGCCGAGCCACTTGTCCCAGTCTAAATCCGCAGGAACGGCATCCGTTTTATCCGGGCGAGGGGACTTGTCACCCCACGTCTTCGATGACCAGGAATGGACTTCCTTGATCTTGCCGATGGCGCGATCTTTCATGAGTTGTGCGGCCATGCGGTAATAGGCCGACGAGTGAAGCTGAATGCCCATTTGCGTGACGAGATTCTCGCGTTTTGCCAGCTCGGTCATCTGGCGGACTTCATGCAAATTGTGAGCGAGGGGTTTTTGACCATAGATATGCTTGCCGAGTTGCATGGCGCTGATGCCCATGGGGGCATGCATGTGATCGGGAGTGGAGATATTGAAGGAGTCGATGTTTTTAGCTTCTTTGTCGAGCAACTCGCGCCAGTCCTGATAGATTCGCGCGTTTGGAAATTGTTTTCGCGCGTCCACGGTGTGACTCAGATCCACATCGCAGATTGCGACAATTTCGACGTTCTTGCAATTTGCGATTTGCGTGAGGTCGGACCAAGCCATGCCACCGGCGCCGAAGCTGGCGTGGCGAAGAGTCGTGAGTGCTGGACGAGCAAAGAGATTGCTAGTGACAAATGGGGCACTTGCCGCCGTGGTGCCTAACAATTTGAGGAGCGAGCGCCGGGAATAGGATGGATCGTTTTTCATAAATGGCAGGTGGAATTTAATCGAGTGGTTTGATGGACATATTGCGGAATGTTACGGGGTCGTTGTGACCGGCAAGTCCGAAGTGCCCGCTGGTGCGGTCTTTACCGGGATGAGCACTGCCATCCATAAAGTCACTTACTTTACTCAAGTCTGCATCGAGAATTTTCACGCCGTTTAATTCCACCTTGATGGTCGATCCGTTGACGGTCACTTCTTGGTAATTCCAATCTCCGACCGGATGATGAAAGCCGCGATGCGCCGCGACCATGCCATAGGCTGAGCCGTGTGCCTGACGCAGATCGATCTTGTTGCCGGTAGCCAGCTCATAGCCGTCGTCCAGCACTTGGCACTCGCACATTCCCACATAAGCTGGGTTGCCTTCACCCGGATAGCGAATGGCTAGGCCGTTGTTACCTCCTGGCGGAAGTTTGAACTCGAGCCGTAGGACAAAATTCTTGAACTCCTCTTGTGTGTAAATCGTGCCGCTTTTTCCTGGCTGCCACACAAGGGTGGAATCCACCACTGCGGCACAGTCCAAGGGGCCGGCCCAGCCGGTAAAATCCTTGCCATTGAAGACGGACTTAAATTCCCCGGCATCGGTCCCTCGCAAACGCTGATTCGCTTCGTCGCTATTGATTTCTCGGATAAAAAGATTACGCCAACGGATTTCGCCGCCATGCGTTTGCAATTGGATCGGTCCCCGTGACGGCACAGGCTGGTTGCGGTCGAAATGATTTTCGAGCACCGCGCCGGTGACGGTTGGCTGGTCATTCAACCACACCCAAACTCGCGAGCCGACGATGATGATGCGCAGATGGTTCCATTGCGCGAAGGGCTTGTCCGCCTTGACGAGAGGATTTTTCCCCGGAGCGTCAGCGGTGTTATTCCAGAGTCCGCCGGAACCCTTATCGGCACCGATTGCGTGTTTACTTGGATCGGTGGAATCCCAAATCTGCACTTGCGGGCAGCCGCGCAGATAGATGCCGCTATCGGCGAGAGCCACAGTCTTGTAGTCCACTAGTAATTCGAAATTACCATAGTATTTCTCTGTCGTGAGAAACAGACCCTTGCCGTCATTTACGAGCTCTCCATCGACCACCGACCAATGCTGGCGGATGTCATTGAGGCTGGCGTCGAGCTTCGTTTTGAAATCCGCAGGCGGTAGATTCATGTATTTTCTCGGGTCTTCGGTGCCCGCACCCCACCAACCTGCAAGATCGCGGCCGTTCCACAGGGCGGAAAATCCGGCTGGCGGGGTTTTAGAATCCGAGGAATCCTGAGCACCTTTGGCAAATCCCGAAAGACTGACAAGCAGGACGAAAATATGGTGGGTATATCTCATGGTAAATAGATTTGAATGGTGAAGTTTGAGTTTAGGAAGCCGCTGGCTTTTTCGGTAGATGGAGATGCAAACCGCGTGCAACCGCTACGGCGAGCAAGCAAAACTTTTACTGAGGATTCTTTGCCTCATTTTCAACTAGTTTGATGTTATCGTGAAAAAATAGCAGGAAGATCAATGCGATCACAGCCGCCATGCCTGCGGGGAAGAGCCAGAAGTATTTCCAGTCGGTCATTGCCTTGGTGACGAGTTCCGGGTTCACGCCCTCCGGGTATCCCTTGCCAAACATGCCGGCCATGGCTTCGAGGAACGAGGGCTCGGGTTGGTTGCCTGCGGCGGCCTTGATGTTTTCCATCAGGGCGCTGTGGTTCGCAGGAGCTGCGCCGTAAATTCCATAAGTGTTATGGAGCGGGATGTTGGTGAATGGCAGATTACCACCGAACGCCATGCGGAACCCGAAGAACATCCCAAGGCCTTGAGTGAGAAAGACCAGCAGGCTCTGCGCTTGGCCGCGGACTTCCACGGGTGCCTTTTTGTCAGTATAGATAAAGCCGGTGACGAAGAAGAAATCATAGCAGATACCGTGGAGTGCCACTCCTAGCAAAAGCATCCAAGTCACCTGATCGGGAGCGCCTAAGGAGAACAGGACGTAGCGTAGCACCCAGCAACCCATGCCCACGAGCAGCATCAGTTTCACGCCGAGTTTCCGGAAGAAGAACGGAATGAGAAGCATGAAGATGATCTCAGACATTTGACCGAGGGTCATCGTGGATGCGGCTTGTTTAAAACCTGCGGCACCGAGAAATGCGGAAGTTTGCCCATAGTAGTAACCGAGCGGGATGCAGATCAGCATCGAGCAAATGGCAAACACCAAAAACGACGGGTTTTTCAGCAATTTGAACGCGTCCAGCATGAAGAGTGAGCCGATGTCGATGGGCTTGCCTTTCGCAGGCGGGGGCGTGTGAGGCAGCGTGAAGCTATAGATACCGAGTGCGAGGCTCGACACCGCGGCGATCCAGAATGTATTCAATGACGCGGACCAACCGGCGATCCCGAGAGCGAGGCCGGCAGTGATCCAGCCAATAGTCCCCCAAACGCGGGCTTTCGGGAACAATTCCTGCGGGAGATGGGTGAAGGTGATGGTATTCCCCAAGCCGAGGGTGGGCATGTAGCAGAGCATGTAGGCGATCATCAACCAGACGATTTGCCCGCCTTTTTCCGCCCCTTGCGGTGCCATGGTGGCGATGGCGCACATGATGCCGCCACCGATGAGCATCAGCACTCCCATGACGCGCTCCGAGGAGAACAATCGGTCTGCGACGAGGCCGAGGAAAAGCGGTGCGAAGATAGCGGCGATGGGTGCGCTTTCGTAAGCACCGCCGATAGAAGCGGATAGGCCGTTATTTCCCATGGTCAGGGCAAGCGTGGCGAACCATGACCCCCAGGCGAAGAACTGGAGGAACATCATCACGGAAAGCCGGATGAGGGGAGAGCGTGGAGATGGAGTCATAGTGATGATGTAGGATTGATGAGTTTAGAGTTTCACGGGTGCACCGCTGCGGATGGATCGCTCTTCGGCTTCGCAAATTTCTAGGGCGCTTACGCCATCGAGTGCAGTGACCATGGTGGGTGCCTGCTGCTTTGCCACGCATTCGATGATGTAGTCGATTTCTTTCGAGTAGCCATCGCCTTCACCTGTATCCACCACGCGAGGTTCTTTGCCGGTTTCGGAAATGATCAGGGCCTTGTCACCGCGGGCCAGGTCGAAGTCGATGGTGGCCTGTTCGCAGAGTAGCGTGTAGGACATGTTGAATCCTTGGGTCAGTAGCCAGCTTCCTTCGGCAGAAACGTTAGGGCCGCTCGGATAGTTGTATTGGGTGACTACATGGTTAATCGCGCCGCTGTCACTGAGCACGCCGGAGGAGAAGACTCCTGAGGGTCTGCCGAAGAGATAGTTCACGAAGTCGGTGTCGTGGATGTGGAGATCCAACAACGCGCCGCCCAAGTCCTGACCGCCGGAGTAGGTGCCTTGCTGGCTCCATGCGGGCATCGCGGAATCGCGGTGGAAGCGCGCGGCCAGCACTTTACCATAAGTTTCATCTGTCACTGTTTGCTTGAGCCAGCTCCAGCCGGGCCAGAAGCGCATGCACATGGCAGGCATCAACATGCCGGGCGATTTAGCTGCGACTGCTAGAATTTCACGGGCCTCCGCCGAGGTGCGGGCGAGTGGTTTCTCGCAGATGACATGCTTGCCGGCGTTCAACGCGCCGATGACTTGTGCGGCATGTAGAGGCGTCGGTGTGCAAAGATCCACCAGCTCGACGTCTGGGTCGGCGAAAAGTTCTTCGCTCGTGCGGTAAACTTTCACGCCGGACCCGAGATGGATGTCGTCGGATTTCGTGATGTTACCCGATACTCCGGCGAGCACGCCGTTGACCGGCACGCGCGTGGCGTCGCAGACGGCGACGACGCGGGCTAGGGGATTGGCGAGATAGGCGCGGAGATGGGTCACGCCCATGAAGCCAAGGCCGACGACGGCTACATTCACGGGTTTTTCGCTGGTGGCGGACATAGAGTTGGTTCTAACGTATGGATTGAAAAATGACTTCCCGTGCGGTGCGGATGTCGGCGAGGCGTTGGTCACCGGCTTCGCGCTCGATGACGATGTCGCCGGTGAAATGGATTTCAGAAAGTGTGGAGAAAAAGGCGGGCCAGTCAACTTGACCGCTGCCGACGGCGACTTCCTCACCCCAGGTGCCGGGGGTGGTGGTTTGGTTAGCGTCTTTCACATGGATTTGGCGAATCCATGGGGCGAGTAAGCGCAGCGCTTGGATGGGATCGCCTTTGCCATAGAGTAGCATGTTGGCGGGGTCGAAATTGACGCTCACGTTCGGCTGCTGGAGTTCTGTTAACAAATCAGCCAGGCCGGCAGCGGTTTCCTGGCCCGTTTCGAGACCGACGTTCATGTCTGCGGCGGCAAAAATTTCTGCCACCGTCTTGAGGCGGGTGACCATTTTGGCGAAATCCGGGTCCGCCGGATCATGTGGCACGAAACCGGCGTGGAAGGTGACGAGTTTTAATCCCAGCGCAGAGGCGATCTCTACCGTAGCATGGATGTTTTTAAGATTTTCCTGCCAGGTGCCGTCAGGAGCGATGCCGCCGGTTAGTCGGATGGAATCCAGCGTCGAGTAGTCCTCGCCCACACAGCCAAACATGCCAGAAACCACGGTGATTCCAGCTTGTTTCAAGACTTCTCCGGTATTGTCCCAGTGGGCGGGGGACTCGCGCAGTGGGTCAAGCGCGAGCTGAACGCGGTGAATGCCAGTGGCTAGTAGTTGAGTCACCAAATCATGCGGATCAGTGGGAAGCAGCGACCAGGAGCAGACAGCGAGCCGTTCGGTATTAGGGGATGGAATCATGAATTATTTCTTTAATTTGGGTAAACTGGCAGCAGCGACGGCTTGGCCGACACGGCGGGTCTTCTCATCAGGGACATGCATGGCGATTGCTGCGGCGGTCTCTGGAAATTCGCTTTCTAGCACTTCGCGTGCTTTCGACAAAACGATGTCGCCGCCTTGGCCGGTCGTGACACGACCCAGGATAAGTAAGTGGGAGTAATCGTAAAAATCCGCGTAGTGAGGGATCGTGTAGCCGAGATAGACACCGATGGTTTCGTAGATTTTCGCCGCGCGTTCGTCGCCCTTGGCCATAAGTGCCTGAACTTCCTTAAGCCGCTCGGGCAGATCCATGGAGGGAGGGAACTTGATTTTCGCAGCGGGTAGGAGTTTGTTGACGGCTTGTTGGGAGAAATAGAGAGCGCCTACGCCTTGGTCGCCTGACCATTCATCGGCTGGGGCTTTCGGGTTATAATCGACCGGAGCAAATGCCAGTTCATTCAGCCAACCAAGAATTCGGCCCTTCTGATCCATATACCCGGCAGCTTCGCTTGATCCCATGGCGACGCCTAACATGCCAGTCTTATTCAGCGACATTGCGCCAGCCAGTGCGGTGACATCGCCGTCGTTCATAATGACGATGGGCACGTTCCATTCCTTTTCGATCCGTTTGAAGACGGCCGCGGCTTGTGGGAAAAGTTTTTTCGGGATCGCCCGCAGCAATGAGGCGACGCGGATTTCATTATCCACAATGATGCCGGCAGAGCTGCCGCCGATGGCATCGACGCGTGGCATGTGCGCGGCGGCGCGGTGGAGCGCGGCGGAAATGTGATGATAGTGGTATTCCGGATTCGCCTGATTTTTGGGATCCCACGGAGTTTCCTCGGTGAACACCGCCTCACCATCAATCACGGCGGAAACTTTGTAATCACTGGCACCGAGGTCGAAGCCGATCCGGCAGCCCTTGAGATGCCCACCGGCGGGCACTTGCATGTCCTTGGCTGCGGGAACCTGCTCGGGGGTGGTTAGGATGACTTCGAATTTTTTGCCGTAGGCGAGTTCCATCATCTGGCAGTCGAACTTGCGGGCACCACGCGCGGAGTATGTTTTACGAATCGCCTCGCCGATGACCTTAGGTCCGCCGATGTGGAGCTTCCAGCCGCCACGTGACCAAAGGAGGAATTTTACGATGCGATCGACGTAGAGCAGTGTCTCGGGATCGGCAGTCGCTCGTATCGATGTTTCAAAACGTGAGACAAGGCCGCACTCGCGCTCAAGTCCTAGGACGAGTGGGACGCCCGTGCCGGCCGCATGGACCGCTTGGCGGTAGTGACGGTTATAGAGCACTGCGGGTGTAAATCCGGGATCGAGCGGCGCGGCGATGGAGTTGTTGGTCATTGAATGGGGTGGGAGATCAACGGTAGAGGACGACGAGGAAAACGATGGCTTCGCGTTTGCCGGAGTTAGTGATGGAATGGGCTACATCGGCCCGGTAGGTGGCGGAGTCGCCCTTACCGAGAGATTCGGTGAAATTTCCCGATTGGAGGTTCACGGCACCGTCTTCGACGGTTAGGAACTCACGGGTGCCATCCACATGCGGTTGGCTGATTAGCGCTCCATGCACCGGTAGCCGCACCTCATAGAACTCGATGTCCTTTTCCAGATTGAGCGGCGAAAGAGTGCGAATCAGGCATTGCTTGTCCGAGCGGAAAATTTGGGCGCGATCATCGGCCCGGGTGAGCTGGATCGACGATGCTGAATCCGCGCTTTCGATGAGATCCTGCAATGACAAGCCGAAGGCGCGCGCGATCCGGTAGGTCACGCTGAGAGTCGGGTTCGCACGTTGGCGCTCAATTTCGCTGAGCATCGAGCGGCTCACTCCACTCACGGATGCGAGTTCCTCAAGAGACCAGCCGCGATCAGAGCGAAGTTTCTTCACTCGGCGTCCCAAATTCTCATTGATGGATTCGGCATCAATCGCAGCAAATGTCTTGCTGACTTTTTTGACAATACGCTTCGCGAGCACGCACGAGCGGTATATTGGTTACTTTTTCCTGTAAAGTGGAAAGTTGAGCTTGCCAGTTTAATAATTCCAATTTCACTATCGAGGAAGTGAGCCGATTACAAAAGGCAATTTCCGCATGAAAGCACTGGTCAAAGCAAAATCAG
>JANPAU010000421.1:0-10845 GCA_031430055.1 Akkermansiaceae bacterium
GCCGGATCATCGAACAGGCTGGCGATTGCCACCCGAAACTGCCAAGACCGCGTCCATGCGTGATCCTGAATCACTAGATCCGGATTGGACTGTGAAGTTTCTTCAATTCTTGCAAACGAGGCGGCTGGATTCACCCACGACGAACTGTCGATGACCAGCCGATCCATCACGCTTACCAGGCGCTCGGTTAGGATGTCCGAGAACTCACCCTGCCACCAAAAAATCAGCGGTAAGTCGGAGTTGAGGTGGGCGAAGACTGTGTTGCGGAATCGCCCCGTCACGCGACCGGTTAGATAAAAAGCGATTTGCTCGCAGCAGACCGATTTCCGCCCGTCCGCCAAGTGGCAATGCGCGGTGATCCAGGCGCGTAAACTCGGTTTAGGTTCGTGCGGATCAATGCCGACAAGGATCGCCCGGCAAGCGTGCTCGCGGGTGAGTTCGCGGATGATTTCCGAGTTCGCGATCAAGGCGCCGGGTTTCTCCGAATAGACGACGAGATTCATCAAAGACGCGTTCGTGCGTGCCTCGTCTTGTTCCCAAAGCTTCCGTAATTCACGGTCGATGGATGCAACGGGTACTTCGATTCCAAGCTCGGGGCAGACTTCGGGGATGGTATCGGAACTCGCAGTCATTTTGATAATCCGAAGAGTCCACAGAACCAACTTCTTTGCAAGTCCCGCAGTGTGGCGGTGGATGCTTGGCGTGCATTCGAGAAAATCGAGGCACTCACTCGTCTTCCCATGCGAAGGTGGCCTCTGCCTTAGCCTCCGCGTCAAATTGGAAGTAGCGGAAGTTATCTGACCGCCCACGCATCAATCGCCCCATACAGGCCAGCGCAGGGGGGACGGATTTAGAACGCTTACGTTCATCTTAAAACGTGTTAATTTGAATCCACTGACCGCATCCATTTGGACGGGCGGGTTGAGCGATCACCCGATGCAGGAGAGGAGTGGAAAACGGGTGTCTGTTACTTGGAAGCGCTGCCGTCGGGGTGGGTGGTTTCCAAGAGTTGCTGCACGGCTGGCATGAGATGTTCCATCAATGTGCCCATCAGCTTACCTTGGGCTTCTGCGTTGGTTGCCGCGTTCTGCTTTTGGAGATGATAGATCTTCAATTGGGCGGGAGTCAGTATCTTCTCGGCATCCTCGGAAAGGTCGGGGGCGGACGGTCCGATTGTGAGATTGCCAAAGGTTTGCACTACCAGCTTATCCTCCACGGCTTTGGGAGGATGAAGATTGTGCTGGAGAAATCCGGCGTAGAGTTGGTCTTGCTGGGTGTCGGTTAGGTCGGCGGCGGCAGCGATGCGGGAGACGGACTTGGTGGCCCGGCGTTCTGCGGAGAGACGTGTTTTCTGTTCATCTGCGCGGAGGACCGAGTTATACCGATCCTTGCCAAGTTGGGCGGCCAGCCATTTTTCTTGGCGACGTGTCACTTCTGCGAGGCCAGCGGTGAGCGCGGCGGCTGGCAAGTCACGGTTCAGATAGAGAGCAGCTCTCTCTTTCGCATAGGGCTCTAACCCTTGGCGGATCGTGTCCCGTTCTAGGTCGCTGAGATTGGCGGCGGTTAGGCTTTCGAGATTCCGTCCTTTCGCCTCCACGTTTTGGAGCATGATCACGAGATCCTCGGTGAGTGCCTTGGCGAGGATTCCGTTGAGTTTCGCGATCATCGCTGCTGCCGGGTCAGTGTCCGGCTGAGAGGATTTTTTAATGGGTGTGGTAGGAGAAACTTCAGCGAGCGGAGTTTCATCATCCGTTGGTGTGGCAGCGGATACGGCGGGCTGGCGCTCGGCGCGCTGCTCGATTTCGACGAGCCGCTGGGTTTGATAGATGAACATCGCCCCCCCAAGGAGGAGAATGACGGCGAAGGAGGCGGAGAGACGTTGAACGGGATTCATGGGATTAAAGATGAGGTGACGGGCAAGGGAACTGAGGTGGATGTCTATTTTTCAAACGGTTTTTGGAGCTCTTCTTGCGTGGGTTTAATTTTCGCTAACTGATCGAACATATTTCCGATGACGCGCTTTTGAAAAGTTTCACCAAAGCTGCGATCCCGCTGGATGGCGACTTTCCAAAGCTCCATCTGTGCAGGGTCTAAGATGCCACCGACCAAGTCCTGTGCCTCTTCCTCAACCGGCAAGGTGGGGGTGGTAAAACGAACAACGAAGCCAAGACCAAAGGAACGTGCATGGGGTTTTTCCTTGAGTTCACGGGTGACTTTTTCTGCCGCGACTTCGTGAAGCTTGGTTTGCTGTTCCTCGGTTAGGTTGAGGTCGGCGGAAATCCCCTGGACGGCAGAGGTGGCGAGTTCTGCGGTGAGCGAGGCGGTGCGGGCATCATCCATGCGCTTGCGGCTTTGCTGTTGATCCGGAGTGAGTTTGGTGGCGAACCACGCATCCACTCTGGCGTCGCCTTCCCGACTCTTGGTGAGTTTGTCCGCTGGGTCGGCGGCCCCCATCGATTCGATCGTCCGGGCGTGTTCGGCGATGAAGAGTTCCTTCAGTTCTTTTTCAACTTCGGCGGAGAGCCCGAGTGCGCGGGCCGTGCGATTGGCTTCCATCCAAGAATCATGAGCGAACCAGTCAGTCATGCTTTGCTGGATGTTCGCCATGGCAATTTGTGGGATCGCTCCCATCATCCGCTCGCGATCTGCTTCCGATAGGGCGGTGGCCGAGCGGTCCCGACCGGACCTTGTTTTGTCGGGTCCGGTGGGAGATTCGGCGATTAATCCAGCGGGTTTACTCGTGCTTTCGGCTAAATTTCCGGGTGCCGGGCTGGTGGGAATTTTCGCAAGGGATTGCTCCGCCCGTTGGATCTGGTTGGCCCGCCAGACGATTGGCCCGCTGACGAGTAGCGCGGCAAGGACGCCGCCGGTGATGATGGATTGTTTTGCAGTCATGGTGAGAAGAGTGATGCCGGTTAGCAGGGTTCCGGCGATGCCACCGGCGCTGGTGAGTGCGGTGCCGGAAATAAGCAGCGCGGCGGTGGCAGTGGAATTTCCTGCCAGATGGATGCCAAGGCCGGTGGTGAGGGTGGCGGCAGGGACGGAAACACCGCGACGGCGCAGCATTCCGCTGAGTTTCTCCACCGCCCGGCTGACTTGTTGGCGGAGAGCCGCTTCCTTACGGCCGGTGCGGGTAGCGGCCTCGCTGAAAGTGAGCCCCTCGCTGTAACGCAGCAGGATTAGCTCGCGGTCAGAGTCGGATAAGTCGCCGATGGCGGCATCTAAATGTGGCAGGGCGTCGGCGAGTGGGTCTCGGGCATCGGCGATTCTGAGGGTTTCCATGGCGGCTTCTTGGTTCCGGCGGTCGCGTATCCGGCGGCGGACGGCGGTGCGGCATTGAAGCAAGGTCACCCGGTGCAGCCAGGCGCTGAGCGAGCGGAGATCGCCCAGTGAGGAAGCCTTGCGGGCGAGGATGGCGAAGACCTGCTGGGCGATGTCCTCGGCGTGATCTTGGTCCAGTTGGCGGCGGGCGATGCCTTGGACCAGTCCTAGGTGGCGACGGACAATTTCCGTGAAATCCGCCTGCCGCTGGTGTCGGACCCATGCCTCCAGCAACTGCGCGTCCGGAATCACGGTCGGCACGAGTGGCGGGTGGATCGTCGGAGAATCTTGCATGGATACCAGTAAGTGTCGAAAGGAGCGCGGTTGTGACAAATTTTTTTTTAGGGCCTAGGCGCATGGTGAGATCGGGGGCTCCCGTATCAATCGTCGCGATTAGGTTGGGCATGACCAAGTCGGGGTAGGTCTCCCCCGCCACGGCGGGAAAGCGATAGGTGACCTTAAATCCCGGAATGACGATCGGGTCAAACGCGGTTTGGCCGGTAAACCAAGGCGACCAGTTATACCAGTTCAGACGGGCGGCCACGGCTGGGTCATTTCCAAACTTAAGATAAGATTTGTGAGTGCTCCAGTTGGCCACAAAGTCGCCGCCAGGGGACTCTGAAATAATTCCGGAACCGAGGCCGTTGGTGGAATACTTGGTGGTGAGCGTCTACGATCGAGCCAGCGGTTGGGAGAGCTCCTACAATCGCGGCCGACCACGGCTGGGTCCTATCGTCCGCCATGTCGGTGCCATCCTCGTTTTTCATGGCATAGAAGGTGAAATTGTTAGCCGTGTAGCTGGTTAAGCCATCCCGGCTCTTGAGGATTAGTTGACCGCGCACCTTGTCGGCAAGTGTGCCCCAATCCGTGCGAATGTTGGTTTGGTCAACAATCAGGTTGGCCTTGTTGAGGGCACCATAGGGCAGACAGGTTTGCCAGCTTCCGGTGTCGAAGTTGGCCTCAAAGGCGAGATTTCCATTGTTTGGTTTGATCGCACTTCCTAGATACGAAACTACAAACTGGTTCTTTCGATAGATAGCATTGCGTAGCGGGATGGCATTAGAAGTATCAATAACCAGAGGTGCCTCCTGAGCCGTTCCGTTAACCGCAAGGCGGGCAAAATTTTTGTCACCGGCGGGAAAGTTGTATATGACAGAATTTCCGGTGAGGACCAAGTCGCTGCTGGGAGTTTGATCAGCCACCGTAGTGGCGGTAAGGTAGCCTTGGGCATTGAGCGCAAAACCCGTGAAACCCGGTGCGTTGATCCTTTGGAGCTGCGCGGCGGTGAGCCCACCGCTCGTGGTGCCCACGCGCAGCGAAGCACCGGAGATAAAGTTTCCTCCCAATTGAAGAAAGCCCGTCCAATTCAACGCGTTACTGTTAGAAAAGACTAGGGTCGCTCCCGAGCCGAAAACAATCCTAGCGGACCCCATGACTCCGAGCGTGACCCCGAGCGTTCCTGCGCTATTGATAGAGGTGCCTGCATGGAGCGTAGCCCCCCTAATAGAAACCGCGCTCCCAGTAGGCAACGCTCCATTGCGCCCGAGAGTGAGTGTCCCCGCACTGATCGTAGTCGCGCCGAGATAGTTATTGGCACCGGCAAGGGTAACATTTCCACTGCCCTCTTGTGTTACTGCTCCTGAGCCGGTGATGGATTGCCCCACGTTCACCGTGCCGGACCGATTGAATACCAACGTGCCATTGTTAGTAACCGCGCCAGCACCCAAGGCACCGGTGGCTCCGCCATTACCGATCTGAAGTGTCCCGGTGAAATCACTCGTCAGCGCAGCACTGCCCCATCCGTCACCACTTTTCCCAGTGGCTAAGGACAAAGTTCCGTTGCCCGTAAAATGGTTCCAGGTGGTTCCCGTCCAAGACGCTTGCACGCCGCTGGTATTGTAGCGAATGCGGAGAGTCCCGGGGCTGTTGATTAAATATGAGCCGTTAAGGGTGCCGTTGGTGGTACCATCACCGATCGAGAGCGCTCCGGCACTGACCGTCATCGTCCCCGTATAACTGTTATTTCCCGACAGGACAAGCGTGCCGGTGCCGGTCTTGGTGATGGCGCTGCCCGCGAGAGCGGAACTGATCGTTGCGTTCTCGTTGGCGGTGATGATGCCTGCGGTGCCGAAAGTCAGGGTGCTGCCCGCGACGTTGTAATCTGGGGTGTTGAAAATAAGTCCGCCGACGGTGATGCCAGTGCCGAGGGTGATGGTGCCAGGCGTGTCGCTGAAAATGGCGGTGTCGTTGTTCGCATTGACCCAGGCGAGGTTGTTCACGCCGCCATTGGTGGTCCAGTTGCCGGTGGAGGTGTTCCATGCTCCGGACCCGCCAGTTACTGAGCCATTACCAATCCCCACGGTGCCCGGGGTGATGTCCCAAGTGACGTCGGCGGCGTGGGCGCAAGAAATGCAAAGCAAGGAGCTGGAAGCAATGCTGAGAAAATGGCGAAAAATGGCGATCGGTCTCATGCGATCTTTTGGGAAATTTTTAGATGAATGAAAGGGGCAATTACCAAATAATTCACCTTTGTCTAGCTCTGCCCTGCCGTTGAACGAGGAAGTTTTGAACGGGGCACTTGTGTGTAACTGAATCACCGGGTGGGTTGACAGACTCGTGCTCCGCCCCCATGGTCCGGCGTTTCCCGCTTATTCGGTCTTTTCCCATGATATTTAAAAGTCTCTGTCGCCACGCCGGTATCGGCGCGAATTCCTACCTTCTCAAAACCAAGACCGCGAAGGTCGTGCTGGACGCCGGGATGCACCCAAAACACGAGGGCTCCGAGGCAATTCCTCATTACGAGTTTCTTAAACCCGGCACGGCGGACTCGATCATCATCACTCATTCCCACCTCGACCACGTAGGGACTCTACCGGTTTTTCTGCAAGGCCAAGCCCAAGCGAAGGTTTTCCTCTCACCCGAAACGGCGGAACTCGCCAGCGCGATGCTTCACAACTCGGTGAATGTCATGCAGTCGAAGCGCATCGAGCACGGCATCGCCGAGTACCCGCTTTTCGAACACCGCGAGCTGGACGACATTGAGGAGGGCTTCGAAACTCGGGCGATCGAGCGGCCATTCGACCTCGATCCGGCTGGCTCGATGCGGGCGACTTTCCACGATGCGGGGCACATTCTCGGCTCGGTGGGCGTGACGATCGAGGGAGATGGGAAAAAGGTTTTCTACACAGGCGACGTGAATTTCGAGCACAGCACCCTGCAAAAAGGGGCGATGTTCCCAGAGACCACTGTGGATGCGCTGATCGTCGAAACCACCCGCGGCGAGCAAGCACGCGACCCGAAATACAACCGTCCGACCGAGGAGGACGAGTTCGCCGCCGCCATCAAGGGCGTGATCGAGCGCAAGGGCTCGGTGCTAATTCCAGTCTTCGCAATGGGTAAGACTCAGGAGGTGCTCGGGATGTTGCACCGCTTCAAAAAGGAGGGCCTCATTCCAAAGCACACCCCTATTTACATTGGCGGCCTGAGCACCAAGATGACTCAAGTTTACGACCGTTTTAGCGCACACTCCCGCCGCCATTTGCCGAATTTCCGCTTCCTCAAAGACATGCAGCTCGAAGCTGGAAGTAAGAAGCGTAAGGGTCCAATTCCGTTTCACCCCGGCTGTATCTATGCGCTTTCCAGCGGCATGATGTCGGAAAAAACCGTCTCGAACAACTTCGCTCGCCAGGGGGTTTTGGAAAATGCCAAGCACGGCCTGTTCTTCGTGGGTTATGCCGATCCAGAGACGCCGGGTGGCAAAATCCGGATGGCCAAGCCGGGCGACATGGTGGTGCTGGACACCGCATTTCCTCCCGTGCCGCTGAACTGCGAGATGCGTATCTTCGACTTCAGTGGTCACTCGACTCGCGATGCGATCTTGGACTACATTCTCAAAGTCGCCCCCAAGAAGGCCTTCCTCGTCCACGGTGACGACGGTGCAGTCGAGTGGTTCCGCCAAGAAATCACCCGTCGCCTTCCGAACACCGAGGTGATCATCCCGCAACCGGGAGTGGAATACGAAATTTAAGCCGACGCCCGACGCCGAGTTTCTCAAACTCCACAAGAGCCCTGAGAAACCCGACCACGCACGGCCGGACCCTGCCTGGATCAATTCCCCGTGCCAATGAAGTTGACCGCTGGGGGATCTCAAGGCTAGTTCGCGGCGCGCGATTTCCCGCGCGATTCACACCAAACAGATTATGATCGAGACCCTGTCTAAAGTTCTTCCGCAACTCGCCATCATTGTAGCCGTCGCTGGCATCATTGGTTGGTCACTGCGCGGGCTCACCATCAAGCCCGCAACCCCTGCGAAATCCACCAAAGCCGCACCTACCAGCGACAAGGGCCAGCAAGACCGGGCGAAGAACCTCGAAGCGTCGCTCGACAAATCCAAAGCCGCCCACAAGGCGCTAAAAACCGAGTTCGAGAAACTTCAATCCACTTCCATTTCCAAGGAAGCCCACGACAGCACCACTGCCGAACTCAATGCCGCTCGCAAGGCGCTAGACACCGAAACCAAGCGGATTTCCGCTCTCGAGACCGATCTTAAGAAATCCCAGGAAACGATCAAAAACCTCAACGGCCGCGCCAACGATGCCGATAAATTGCAAAAAGACCGCAGTTTCGCCCTCGAGAACGAACTCTCCACTGTCCGCGAGCAACTCGCCCTTCTCCAAAACCGCCCTGACGACAGCGCCGTGCTCAACGCCGAGATCGAACGCCTTCGCGAGTCCGTGGCCGTTTCCACCCGCTACGCCGGTGAGATGAGAAAGCGCGAGGCAACCGCCATCGAGGCACTCGAAAAAGCGGAAACCAAGGTCGCCGATCTCAGCGATCCGTCACGGCCCGTTGTGGTCTCGAAAAAAATCGGCCCCGTAAGTGATTCCGGCCGCATCGCCGCTGCCAAGGCGGAGGTGATTCGCCTCTTGGAAATGAACAAACAAAGGGCAGAAGAAAAAATCGAAGAAATCGTAGAAGCGGTCACTGAAGAAGCGCCTGTTGAAATCGAAGAAATCGCGGCTGACCTCGAGGAAGCACCCGCCGCTGTTGAGGAAGTCGTCGAAACCATCGTCGAAGAAACGTCCGCTATCATTGCAGAGGCACCTCCCGTTAAAAAGGCCCCAGCGCCTGCCGAGCTTTTTTCCTTAGATTGATTTTCGTCCTGCTCCGCCCCATTGCTTCGCCCATTCGACGGGCAGGCGTTGGGGCTTACCTTCGGACATTTGCACCAAGGCAAGTGCCTGGCGTGCAGTCACTAGCACCGCGCCATCGCTCTCGCGGACCATTTCAAAAGCGCACCAAAAACGGGCGCGGGCGATTTCATCCAAGCGACCACGGATGACGAGCCAATCGCCGAGTTTCGCAGGGCGTTTGTAATCGATCTCCGTGCGGGTCACCACGGGATAAAGGTGCGTTTCCAACATCGACCGCAGATCCATTCCCATCTTGGCCGCGAGACGTGTCCGACATGTTTCGATCATCCGCAGGTAGGCGATGTTGTGAACGACTTGGCCGCAATCGGTATCAAAAAACATCACTTCTTCGCGGGTCTCGAGAGTCGGAACGGGATCAGGCATGGAGAGAATTTGACGTAGATGCTGATATTCTGCAATGTCCGCTTGTGAGAGAGCGTAAAAGCCTTTTATTTCTTAAACGAATGAGCTGTAGAAAATTTCATCTGTTTTGCGTAGTCGGCTTACTGACAGGATCGGTCACGACTCTCATTGCTGGTAATTTCGCACCACCGGCAGAGGGTCCGCTCGCCTTCCGGCGGGATCAAATCCCGCTCGATGCGGACTCGATGGCCAACCTCTCGCGAATCCTCGTGAATCTCATTCAAGCACTTGATACCGAGAACGCAACGAATCGCCGGACAGCAGCCCAAATGCTTGCGCTCTCAACAGCCCTCGACCCTGGGAACTCGAAGGCACGGAGTTTGATCACCGATTTTGAACAGAGCCGCCATCGGGAAAATACCGAGAAGGATGCCGAACAAATCAAGAATAGCCAAAACCGCGTTTGGCAAACCCTTGAGTGGCTTGAATCGCCCGAAGCCGGAAGCCAAGGCCAAGCACTGGCTGCTTGCTTGGGCGATGTCATCGCCATTTCGGATGCCCAACACTCGAAGGCTGTGGCACTGCGAAATGCTGGAGAACGCGGAGCATGGCAAGGTTGGGTCCCGCAGCTCGCCGCCTATGAGCCTCCTCCTGAAGTGATGGTGATGCCAGAGGAACCCAAGAAGACGGAATCTTTAGGAGCGACGTTCCTTCTTGATCGCGCGCAAGTCTACACGGTGATTTGGAAAGCGAAGGATAAACACAATCCCAGAAAATGGATCCAAGCTTCAGCACCACTTCAAATGGTCGCTAGAGTGTTAGACATCAAGCAGAACAAGGGCGAACAACCACACTCGGATGGATTCCAAATCACCATCGCGCCCCAACTTGAAAGAGAGACATTCCGGGGATTAAGTTCGACTCTCGTCAAACTTCTCAAGACACAGACCACTGCCCTACCCGCTGGCTTGGTCACCATCCATATTCCAGACTTGGAAAACTCGGGACTCCCACCGAAGCGTCAATCCATCAGCGCGGCAGCAGCCGTCCTCGCCAGCGCTGCGATCTCAGGCTGCGAACCCGATGCCACGATCCTCGGCGTCGTTGATGAAATGGGTAACTTCGAGTTATCCCGTGGGTTTTGGGGTCAACTGCAAGCGTTGGGTCCAGGCAATGGCAGACGATTGATTCTGCCTGCAGCTGCGGCCGAATATCTACCATCCGTGCTGGCACTTGAGCGACCTCAGTTATTTTTTGATTACGAAGTTCTCCTCGCCTCGAATTTCCAAGATCTCCTCAAGCTATCGGCAAAGATACCGGATCAATCGATAGAAAAATCGATCACTAGCTTTCGTGAAATTCGCGAAAAAGCTGGGACTCAAGCCATCGGCCAATACGTCGCAAATCCCTATGTTCGCAAACGTTTGGTAGAGATAGTGATCGAAAATCCCAACCACTTCTCGGCGAAAATGCTCGCCATCCAAGGAGCTGGGAATCGACCAACATACATTCTTCGCAGCGTTCTCGCCTCTGAACTCTGGCGTGCAATCGAACCGATGAAATGGCTCGTGGAGCGAGATGGTTACGAGCTCGAAATTAGAGAATTCCAAAAAATTGGGACCACCAGCGATCTCTGTCGGTCACAGGTGGATGGTCTTTCCCGCTACACCGCTAAGGATGACCGCGAATTGTTAGGGCGTGTGCAAGATATGATCACCGGCATTCGGACGATGGACCGAGCCAACCGGACAAGGGGCGACTTCAATGACACCCGTTCATCGGTGATGTCTTCTCATACAGCGCTCATCACCTCCTACCGCGCCGTCGCCGAGGAGTTGACCACGCTCATTGGCGATGCAGAATAAGTCTTGTCATTTGAAAATCCTTCTGCCGTGACAGTTTCGTGTGTATCTTGTGATACACACGTCAGAAACGTGGGCTTCGTCAGAAAGCAACAAGGCGACAGCGC
>JANPAU010000422.1:0-2311 GCA_031430055.1 Akkermansiaceae bacterium
AACGAATAATTTACCTGCACTTTTATTTCCATTTCATCACTCCCAGAAACTCTGCTGACAGCCCGGATGCCCGAAAATAGCGATAGCCCTCCAAAGAAAACCAAGGTTCTCGATCTTCTCGACGCGCCCAAGAAACCTTCACGCCGCGAGCGCCAGCGCAAAGATGCAGAAGTCATCCCGCCTGCTCCCAGCGTGCTGGATGCCCAAAAGGCAAATGCGCTCGATCTCTTCGCAGAGGACAAAAAGCCCAAAGTCCGCAAGACCACTCGCACCGGCAAGGCCGTCCTCGGAACGATTTCAAAAATTCTCGACCAAGACGACGCCTCAGCTTCCAAGGCAGTCGCAGTGGAGGTCAAACCAACTCCTGCGCCTGCCCCTTCGCTAGAGACTGCCAGCGAGCCAGAAGTCGCGGCTGATCCAGTCAGTGACGATCCAAAACTCATCGTCATCAAGCCCCCGATCCTGATTCCGAATCTTGCCGCTCGCCTTGGGCTCAAGCCTTTCAACATCATGGCGGACTTGATCAAGATCGGTGTTTTCCCCGCTCCCAATCAGCCCTTAGAGCCTGACATCGCCGCAAAAATCTGCGAAATCCACGGCTTCGTTTTCGAACGTGAAAAACGCGACAAGGACAAGGGTGTCCACAAAGAAGTCGTCGTCATCAAGGAGCCAGAAGTTATCGTTGAAGAACCCGTCGATCTCCTCAAATTCCGTCCGCCGATCATCACGATCATGGGCCACGTCGACCACGGCAAGACTTCGCTGCTCGACTTCTTCCGCAAGACGAAAATCACTGCTGGTGAAGCAGGTGGCATCACCCAGCACATCGGTGCCTATCAGGTCATTCATAATGATCTGGAAATCACTTTCCTCGACACTCCCGGCCACGCCATCTTCTCCGACATGCGCGCCCGTGGTGCGGACATCACCGACATCGTCGTGCTCGTCGTCGCTGCAAATGACGGCATCATGCCGCAGACGATCGAAGCGATCAAACACTCCAAAAAGGCCAAGAAAACCATCATAGTCGCCATCAACAAGTGCGATCTTCCCTCGGCCAATGTCGATCGGGTGAAATCCCAACTTGCCGAACACGGTTTACAAACCACCGACTTCGGAGGTGACACCGAGTTTGCCGAAGTCTCCGCCCTCACCGGTAAGGGCATGGACGACTTGCTAGATCTCATGGCACTTCAGTCGGAAGTTTTGGAACTCAAGGCGAATCCGAAATCCACTGCCAGAGCCGCCGTCATCGAGGCCCGAGTGGTCCCCGGTCGCGGCACCACCGCCACCGTCATCGTCGAGTCCGGCACGCTCAAAGTCGGCACCCCATTCATCTGCGGTCCCTACGCAGGTAAAGTTCGCTCACTCATCAACGACCGTGGAGTCGCCGTGAAATCCGCCCACCCCGGGATGCCAGTCGAAGTCGTCGGTTTCGAAGAACTCCCTAACGTCGGCGATCACCTCACCGAGATGAAGACCGAGCGCGAGGCAAAGTCCCTCGCCGGTGAGCGCCAAGAATCACAGCGCCTCGTCCGCCTCAAGCCTCAGCACCGCAACCGGATGGAGGATCTCTACTCGATGGTCCGCGACGGCGCTGGCAAGGCACAGCTCAAGCTCATCCTCAAGTGCGATGTGCAAGGATCAGTCGAAGCGATCAAGAAAGCCGTGCTCGCGATCACTTCCGACAAGGTGGAAGCGTCATTTATCACTGCAGCCGCCGGTCCGATCACCGAGTCAGACATTTCCTACGCTCTCTCGACGGATGCGATCGTTCTCGGCTTCAACGTCAAGGTGGAAGCCAAGGCCGTGAAGTCCGCTAAAGCCGCTAGTGTTGAAATCAAGCTCTACTCCGTGGTTTACGAACTCATCGACCAAGTCCGCGAGGCGATGTTGGGTTTGCTAGAGCCACTCACCCGCGAGACCGTCATCGGCCACGCCGAGGTTCGCCAGATTTTCAAACTCAACCGAGGCCGCGTCGCCGGTTCCTTCGTCACCGACGGCCGCGTCCATCGCAAGGCGCACGCCCGCGTCGTCCGTGGAGGTATCCCGGTATTCGACGGTCGCATGTCCACGCTCCGCCGCTTCAAGGATGAGGTCGAGGAGGTCCGCACCAACTTCGAGTGCGGCATCCGCCTCGGCGAATTCAACGAGTATCAAGAAGGCGACATCATCGAGTGCTACAAACTCGAAAAATACGCGCAAACGCTTTGAAGAAGTTGAGAGTATGTAGTTGAGAGTTGAGAGTCGAAGAAAAGAGAAAGAGATATGGAAACAGCGCGAAAGCGCATTTTTAACTCTCAACTCTCAA
>JANPAU010000423.1:0-9229 GCA_031430055.1 Akkermansiaceae bacterium
CGGCTGCCCAGATGACATACTTGACGCGCTCGACGTGCATCTTAGTAAGCAAAGATTTCGCCGTCCTTGAAGAAGCGCTTCAGTTCGTCTTGAGCGGCTTCGACCGAGTCAGAAGCATGACAGACATTGCGCATTTTCGCATCGGCATCCTTGAAGCCAAAGTCGCCACGGATGGTCCCCGCAGCTGCAACCATCGAGTCGGTCGGTCCTAGCAGATCGCGAACGCGGGCAATCACATTTACTCCTTCAAGGGCCAAGGCGATGACAGGGGTTTCCTGCATGAATCCACGAACCGATGGGAAGAACGGCTTATCGGCGATGTGTGAATAGTGCTCGGCGAGGATTTCGTCGCTGAGGGTCATCATTTTCATCCCGCGGATTTTAAAACCTTCCGCTTGAAACCGTGAGAGAACTTGGCCGACGATGTTTTTAGAAATCGCATCGGGCTTGAATAAAATGAGAGTAGTTTCGGAAGACATAGGGGCACGGGTTAGTGCCGGAGTGACACTTGTGCAAGCCTTTTGAGCCGATGGATTTCCTCGTAGAACTTAACGATCAAGCGCATCCGCCCGCTGGCGAAGGGCGCGGGCAGCCTCGAGATTGCGGGTCTCCGTTTCCCAAAGCAGGGCCAAACGGCGGAGCGCAGTGGCAGTTTCCTTCTTGGCGGCAGGTGGGAAGGCTTTGATGGCGGCCCGAAGTCGATCCTCTGCGGCTGTGCTTTGACCTTGAGCGATCAAGACTTCGGCAAACTCGACGAGGAAGGTGGGTTCAGGTGGTTCTGTGGTGGGACGCGTGACCTCAGCCTCGGCGAAAAATCGGGCGGCGAGCGCACGTGTGGAAGGATCGCGGTGGGTGGCGATGGCGAGTCTTCTTGCGAGATTAGAGTTTTGCGGATGATTGAAGACGGCTTTTTCTAATAGCTGGCGTGCTTGGCGAGAATCGTCGGCGGCAAGCCATTCATCCGCGAGTTTGATGAAGTCAGAAGGCGAGCCACTGCGGATCTTGAGAAGCTCGCTGGCATGAAAACGAGCCAATTCGGACTTCTCACACGAGCGGTAATATTTCGCCAACGCCTGATGCGCGAGGGCATGCCGCGGATGAATGGTTAGGACGTTTTTTAGGGTCGCCTCACCCTCTGCATTCATGGCGGCTTCGAAGTAGAGAATGCCAAGCCGGGTCCGCAAATCAAGCGATGCGGGCGCGGCTTTCGCATGGCGCTCTAAAATCTCAATCGCCTGATCCCGCCGCTCGGTGTCGCGAAAATGATCGGATGCCACTCGGGCGAGGTCACCATCGGCGGGGTGTGCTTCAGAAGCATGAAGAAGTCGTTGGTCCAACTGACTGCGCGCTGCGACATCGTTAGAATCAAAAACACTCTTGAAAAGTGAGGCATACAAGAGAACGGAAGGAAGATCATCCACTGAAAGTTGCTCCAATAAGGATCTCTGCCGAGATGCATCACCACTCGTTAAAGCGCGCTGAAAGAGGCGGCGGATGACTTGCGGATGGCCGGGGTTCTTGGTAAGAGCCGTTTCAAGAGTCTGCGAGGAAAGTTTCAGTGCCAAAGCATCTCCACGCCCCTGCTGCTCGAGAAAATCCGCGTAGATGATTTGGATCTTTAAATCTTCCGGCCTCGCCGAAGCCAGGTTTTGGTAAAGTTTCACCGCCCCCGAACGATCCCCGGCGGTGAGGCGGATGCCGCCGACTCGCTCGACAAGCGGTAATGCGGTGGGATCTGCCGCAAGAGCGTTTTCAAAACGCAAAGCTGCTTCATCCTTGGCATCACGCGACTCTGCTAGAACTCCAAGCGCGAAATCCGAGCGCGGTCCCGCCAGCGCGGAGACTACCGCGACGAGCGATGCCAAGATGCTAGAATATCGAATCACGCGGGCAAGAGATGACAGATTTTTTGCCGGTCGTCCAAGACTTGTTCGTCAGGGACCGACTGTGCATGAATCCTGCTTCAAACGCCAGAACCAGCTCGCAGGTGCCGGCAGTGAGATGGGTAGAACGACTTCCCGCGTTTGCCAAAGTTCCGGCTCAGATGGCAAGGTCCGGATGCTTCACCCTTGCAGATCGCCACCATCCTGCATCGATTGGCGGGTGCCGTGTTAGCCGCATCAAGGAGGGTGCGATACAAGATTCTCGGTTGTGAGAATGTGCAGCAGCATATGTTTGCGGCAGCCACCGCGATGCCGTGCGCTCGTGGATCGCTCACGCCAGCCATGCCCACACTTGGCGAAAAGCCTTGCCGCTTGGCGCGAATCCCGCTTGTAAATTACGCATCAATTTTTTCCTCCCATGAAACTCCTCACTCATTGCACCCTCGGTCTGACCGTTCTGGCCGGCATCTCTCTCGTCACTCCGGCACTTTCACCTACGTGAGCTGGTTCGATGCGGCGCGCTTCACCAACTGGCTGCACAACGGTCAAAAGAGCGGGTTGCAAAACGCCTCCACCACGGAAGACGGAGCCTACACGCTCGACGGCGCTACCTCAGGTGTGGCGATTTCCAAAAATGTGGGGGCCACAGTCTGGATTCCTTCCACAAACGAGTGGTATAAAGCGGCGTATTACGATCCGAACAAGGGCGGAGCCGGCGTGGGCGGCTACTGGGTGCAGGCGACGCAGAGCAATACGGTGGCAGGAAACAGCATCGGCGTGGCAAATTCGGCGAATTATTATTATGATGGGAATTACGTAGGCTACCCGGGCGCAGCACATAACGGATGTAGGCGCGTATGGCGTAGATTCGGATAGCGCGTATGGGACCAACGATCAGGCGGGAAACGTGCTTGAATGGTACGATGGTTTGGCTGGTCCGAAGCGCGGGCTGCGGGGCGGTTCTTGGGATACCGGCTCGTACAGCCTCACGTCCAGTTACGCCATCGCCTACCTGCCCCAGTCCGAGGACCGCGCCGTGGGGTTCCGAGTAGTCGCCAGTGTCCCCGAGCTCTCAACAGTCCTGTCGACGTTGCTGTCAGTTAGTGCGTGCCTCACGAGAAGACGCCGTTCTACCCTTTGATCTTTCACCCTTTTTCTTCCTCTTCGGGGAGCACATGCGCCTTCGCTGAAAACATGCTTCGATTCATGAGGAAAGCCTGAAACGTAGCTCAAGCCATCCATGCCGCGAGGGCGCGTATGCACCCCTTTCGCCGTAGGCGGACAAAAAATTTCTGAAAATCCGGCGTTCCCCGCCTTGCACGTCCACTACCAGCCTGTATCCTCTCTATATGACACTCAAAGCCATCATTCACGACGCTGAGGAAGGCGGGTTCTGGGCGGAAGTGCCCGCTTTGCCCGGATGCGTCACGCAGGGCGAGACGCTTCCGGAGCTGGAGGCCAATCTCCGGGAAGCTATCGAGGGCTGGTTACTCGCTGCCGAGCCGGAAGGAGGGGAATCTTCTGAACGGATTCTGGAAGTGGCGGTATGAAGTCTGTTTCGGGAAAACGACTGGCCAAGCTGGCGGAAGACAAAGGCTGGCGACTGGCACGAATCAACGGCAGCCATCACATTTTTACATTGGATGGTAGGAACGAACGCTTGGTGATTCCCATTCACGGCCAGCAGACGCTCAAGACTGGCCTTCAACGAAGTCTCATGAAGCTCATTCCACTCTCTGACGACGAACTATAATGTGGCCAAGCCTGTCCCTCAGGGTACAGCCTCCCCAAACCGATTCCACCTACCATGAAACCACCCGAACCTGAATCTCCCGTAGTTCTCGTGAAATGGTATGATAATCACCGGTCGCCAAGTTCTTTATAAAATCAAGTGGCCCAAAGTCACCAGCCTCAACAACCACCGCGATGGAGTGCGCAGGGAGTATGGTGACGATCTGTTTAATTTCACCGATCATCCGTGTGGCCTGCTCATCAGTAATCTGACCAGCCAGTTCTTCGCAAATATCGACCTCGATCGCTTCGACCATTTCAGGCGACGTGGTTCGTCGCGTGGGCTGCGTGGCGGCGCGTGGAACAATCATGCGTCTAACAGTAACAACAACACGCCCACAAACGAGAACAACAACGTGGGGTTCCGAGTCGCCAGGCTCCCGGCCCGTCCCAAGGAAACGCGGGACGTCAGTCAGGTCTGAAACGGCCAGATCCGCAGAGGTGTTGCAAAGCCCCTGCGACCGTGCCGTCTCGGGGCCCCGCCTCGTGTCCAGAGCGGCTTGAGAAACCCGGTCGAATAAGCCAAAGCACCGGAAGCGGTTGGTAGCGCGAGCGAAGGCGTCTCCGGTGCATTTGGAAGCGACAACTCCCACACTGGACAAATCCCGCCGCCTCTGGCATCCATCCGCCCCCATGTTGTCCGAGTTAGCGAAAGCCTATGAACCCCAAGCGGTGGAAGCCAAGTGGTATGCCGCTTGGATTGACGGAAAATGCTTCGAAGCCGATCCTTCGTCCGTGAAGGACGGGTATTCGATTGTGATTCCGCCGCCGAATGTCACTGGGATTTTGCACCTTGGACATGTCCTGAACAACGCGCTCCAAGACATCCTCGCCCGCCGGGCGCGGCAAAATGGCAAGGAAGTGCTTTGGCTGCCTGGCACCGATCACGCCGGCATCGCCACTCAGGCGCGGGTCGAGCGTGAGGTGCGGGAGACGGAGGGCGTGAGCCGCCGCGATCTCGGGCGTGATGAATTTCTCAAGCGCGTCTGGGATTTCAAAAACAAGCACGGCGACATCATCATCAACCAGCTCAAGCGGCTTGGTTGCTCGTGCGATTGGGGACGCGAGCGTTTCACGATGGACGCGCCCTACACCGAGTGGGTGAGCCATGTCTTCGTGGAGCTTTTCAAAAAAGGTCTGATCTATCGGGGCAAGCGGATGGTGAACTGGTGCCCGGTTTCACTCACGGCTCTATCCGACGAGGAAGTCATCATGACGCCGCAGCGCTCGAAGCTGTATTTCATGAAATACGAACTCACCGACGCGCCCGGCGAGTACTTGGAAATTTCTACCACCCGACCGGAAACTCTCATGGGCGACGTGGCAGTCGCGGTGAATCCGAAAGATCCACGCTTCACGAAATACATCGGCCGCAAGGTATTCCGGCCGTTTCCTCATGCGGAAATCCCGATCATCGCGGATGATCATGTGGACATCGAGTTCGGCACCGGTGCGCTGAAAATCACGCCCGCGCACGACAAGGCGGACTTTGAAATCGGCATCCGCCATCACCTCGAAATCATCGACGTCCTCACGCCGGATGCACACATCCACTGCCCGGATTGCCCTGATCTTCACGGCCTCGACCGGATCGTCGCGCGCAAGCGGGCGGCGGCGAAGTTAGAGGAAATGGGCCTGCTGCTGAAAGTGGAGGAATATGAGAACAACGTCGGTTACTCCGAGCGCGGGCATGTGCCGATTGAGCCGCGCATTTCGATGCAGTGGTTCCTCAAGTATCCGAAAGTCCAGGAAGCCGCCGACGCGGTGGCGAACGGCGACATCAAGTTCCGCCCCGAACGTTGGGCGAAAACATACGCGCACTGGATGGATAATCTTCAGGACTGGTGCATCAGTCGCCAGCTCTGGTGGGGACATCAGATCCCAGTGTGGTATCGCAAGGACAAGCTGGAAGATCTTAAAAACGCCGAGTCATTGGATACTTCCCATCTTTCCCATGGTCTCCTATATGTCGGCACCGAGCCACCCGCAGATGCAGAGAACTGGACCCGCGACGAGGACGTGATGGACACCTGGTTTTCCTCGTGGTTGTGGCCGTTTGCGACCATGGCAAACGTGGGCGAGCAAACCGCCACGTTAAAGAAATTCTATCCGACTGACGATCTCGTGACTGGTCCGGACATCATCTTCTTCTGGGTCGCGCGGATGATCATGGCGGGCTACGAATTCACTGGTGAGCTGCCGTTCAAGAACGTCTATTTCACCTCGATCATCCGTGATCTAAAAGGGCGGAAGATGTCGAAGTCGTTAGGGAACTCGCCGGACCCCGTCGAGCTGATGGAGAAATACGGCGCGGACGGCTTGCGCTTCGGGCTGATGCGGATCGCGCCTGTGGGCAGCGACTTGCGCTTCGACGAGGTTTCCATCGAGGAAGGCCGGAATTTCGCGAACAAACTCTACAACGCCTGCCGCCTGCGCCAGATGGGCGGCGAGCCGTATCAGGCGTTAGAAAGCATGGACGAGCTCAATCCATTCCACCTCAACGCGATGGCCAAGCTCGACGAGTTGGCTGCGGATCTCGTGCGACTTTACGCAGATTACCGCTTCGGAGAAATCGCTCACCGGCTCTATGAATTCCTCTGGAACGACTTTTGCGACAAGTTCCTCGAAGCACTCAAGCTCGACCTCCGCGACACCGCGCCGCCAGAAGTGAAGGCGCGGACGCTGGGCGTGTTCGATGTGATCATGGGCCGTTATTTACAGTTGCTGAGTCCTTACATGCCGCACGTCACGGAAGAGCTTTCCGAGCGGATGGGCTACGTGGCTCCGGGCGAATTTCTCATGCAGAAGCTGCTACCCGCTGCGCCGTTGCTGGTGGAGATCCCAGCGGAAAAAGTCGCCGCCGCACAGGCGCTGGCGGCGGAGATTTACGAATCCGCCGGCCGGATGCGGAACCTCAAAGCGGAATACAAGATGGGTTCGCGCAAGGACATCAAGTTCGTGATCAAGGCCGCACCCGAGTGGTTGGCCGAGCAGACGAAGACACTTGCACTGCTCGTCGGGGCAGGGGAGATCACGCTGGATTCTGCCTACGATGCACCGAAAGGAACGCCAGCGGCGGTCACCGGCGTGGGCGAAGTTTACATGCCGTTGGAGGGCTTGATCGACGTCGAAGCCGAGCGCGCCCGGCTGACCAAGGAGATTTCCAACATCGAGATCGAGGTGAAGAAGTGCGAAGGCAAGCTGGGAAATGCCAGTTTCGTGGACCGCGCGCCGCCGGAAGTCGTCGTGCAGGAGAAGGCCCGGCTTGAGGACTGGAAGGTGAAATTGGTCCAACTCGGCGAGATGTTCGCCGCGCTGGCATGACCGCTTGCCAAGCAGGATTCTTTCACTAGGGTGGCCGCGCGTTGATTCAATCATGACTGATCTTCGAAACATCCCCGGAATCGGTAAAGCCGCGCTTGAGCTGCTCGAAGCGGCGGGATTTTCTAATCTCGAGTCACTTGCTAAAGCGGGGGTGGACGAACTCGCCAACGAACTGGAGCGGGCAAATTCGATTTTACAAATTTCCAAACGGCCCCCCATGAGGGGCAATGTCCAAAAGTGGATCGTCTCTGCCCAAAACCTTACCGGATTTTCAAGTGATGAGCCTCGCCAAGTGGAAATGCCGGTGAATTACGAAAGCGTGCCGAGTGTGGTGTCGATGCTTGCCGTTGCCCCATTTGCGATTCCCTTACCGGCCAAGTCTCTAATCGCTCAGGGCTTGGCGGTGGGAGATATTCCGCCAGCGATTCTGCTGAACCGTTATTCCGGAGATCTTGAGGTGAAAGTGGAAGAGCGATTCCCCGGGTTGAGACCTGGTCGTCCGATCGTTCCTACCCATAACGTCAAGATCGCGGAAATTAAAGGCACGCGGCGTGAGATGGATGTTTCTCGGATCAAGCCCATGGAAGTCCTCGCGGCAGGTGAGGTGCGCCCAGCATCTGCTCATTCGACGGGCGACAACGATCGGGTTGCATTGATTCGCGGTCCACGGATGGAGACCAACCAGGGGCGCAATCCAGCATCCCGTTTATTTCTCCGTGGGGTGATGCACAGTCATCCGATTTCCATGGCGGTGGGAGCGGTGGTCACTCTGTTCGTTGCGGTTTTACTGCCGCTCGGGATCATTTCTGCGGCGTTGTTGCTCTTGTCTCAGGAAGTCCCGATTCACTTTGGATGGGTTCCCAAGTGGCTGTTAGTTTTTCCGTTAGGTTTGCCTGTGTTCGGCGTCCTTTATTTGATTTGGGGGCTCAGTGGGAGCTGCCGGATTTGTGGACAAAAAATCTTTATCCCCCGGATGTGCCTGAAAAACTCCAAGGCACACCGCATCACCGGGCTTGGCCACATCGTCCCCGTTTGCATACACATGCTTTTGTTCAAATGGTTCCGTTGTACGTATTGTGGCACTCCGGTGCGGTTGAAGAAGTAGTCTGAATCCCTGCTCTGATCATGCGTTGTTTTTTACCGGCTTTGTGTTTCACCATGGTGCTGACTTCGTGCGCTAAAACGGGCAAGCCCACGCAAGAGGAGCAAATCAATCCCACCGGTCTAACGGGTAAGCCGCTCATTCGCCGAAAAGACCCGGGTGCAGGGGGCTCTGTGACTGCCGATGGTAGGCTCCCCGCCCAAATCTTGCCTCTTAACATCACCCCCGCAGAAGACATCATTTTCACGGATCCTGACAATCCGGATGCAGGGATTCCCGAGTTAGCGACACTCCTCTCTAACGCCAAACGCGGCCCATGGGAGGAGAGTGAAACGATCGCGAAACAACTCTCCGTTCGAGAAGGAAAACCCTTGTTGATCTGGTTCACCGATTCCGCCACCAGCCCGATGTGTAAAGCACTGAGCCAAGAGTTATTTTCCACCAATGACTTCGGAAACTGGGCGACTGAGAAATTGGTGCGTCTGCGAGTGGATGCAAATTTGAAGATCACCGATCCTGATCTCGATATGGGTTCTTCCGAAGATCGGCGTGTCGCCATCAAAAACTACGGTGCCGCGCTCAAAAAGCGCTACAAGGTCATGGGCTATCCCTCGTTGATTCTCGTCAGCCCGAGCGGTGAGGTGGTTGGTCGCTACCGCGGTTACAAACGCGGCGACGCTGACTTTCTCTGGGGCCAGCTCAAACACGGCGAGGCCGTCTCGTCAGAGGCTTACAAAGGCTGGCGCGCCGGGCTTGAGAAAAAGGGTTACCGCGAGTGGCAAGATCGCAAGGATCGGAAAATTTTCGCCAAACTAACCTCTTATTCCAAGGGCACGTTGACATTCATCGAGCCGGACGGGACGCGCTCCAAGACTCAGGAAGAAAGCTTGTCTGATAAGGACCGCGCGTGGATCGCTGAGCAGAAGAAGATGCGGAATAGGTGAGAGAGATAGAGTCCTCGACTGTGTCCCTGTGCTGCCGAGCATGAGGATTTGTGGAGAAGTCGCTGGAGCGTCCCGCTCCAGTCCGTTGTCCGGGCGTCTCCGCCCGGACCAACAAGAGCTGAGGCCAGACGTCTATACTGGCGCGCATGAGGTTTTGTAGAATAAGGAGGAGGGATCTTATTGTC
>JANPAU010000424.1:0-3496 GCA_031430055.1 Akkermansiaceae bacterium
GACGTAAAAGCCTTTTGAGCAATTCACGGTGAAGTCCACCTCTGGTAACTCGATGCGGGATACCTCATTGGAGGTGATATGCACCTTGCGCGGCTCGCGCACGATCTCGATTCCCTTGCGAGCGAGTTTATAGAGCGGTACACCGTCTTTTTTGATTGCGGAAACCATTGGCGGAATCTGCTCGAAGTCGCCCATGAATCCGTCGAAGACTTCCTGAATTTGTTCCTTTGAATAATCTCCAACAGGTAGAGTTTCCAAGGTGTCGCCTTGGCGATCCTGGGTGCTCGTCGTCGAACCAAGTGTGAGGGTACCCACGTATTGTTTATCCTCGCTCATCAGCAAGTCTTGAATTTTCGTCGCGCGACCAATGACTAACATCAGGAGGCCGGTGGCCATCGGATCAAGTGTGCCGCAGTGCCCGATTTTTTTAGTGTTTAAGGCACGCCGCGCGATCGCCACCACATCATGCGATGTCATGTCCTCCGCTTTATCGACCAATAATACGCCGCTAGGGCCGTCTGCATCCATGGGATTGTTTCTCATAAAAGTGGGTAGCGATTAAAGATTCGCAGCGATTCGGCGGTGAATCGCGTCTAACACAAGTGGCTTCGCCTCCTCCAGGGGCCCCGCCATCCGGATCCCGGCGGCCAGCGCGTGGCCACCACCGCCGAATGCCATTGCGATTTCGCACACGTTGTAGCGATGATCTTTCGAGCGCATCGAGACGCGGATTTTTCCATCCACCAGTTCCTCGAAAAAAACCGCCACTTGCACGCCACGAATCGCTCGAATGATATCGATGAGTCCCTCGCTATCTTCCGGCTGAAGCGCGAGATCGATGCGCATCTGATCGCGCAGATCCCAATTCGCCACCAAGCCATCTTCGGAAATCTCCAAGGTATTAAGCAATGCCCGCATCAGCTCCACGCGGCGGTAAGGGTAGTTGTCGTAAATATTCGAATTGATCGTTCCCACGTCCAATCCGCGATCAATTAGATCGGCAGCCATTTGATAGGTCTTGGCGGTGGTCGATGGGTATTGAAACGAACCGGTGTCGGTGGAGACTGCAACGTAGATCGCATCGCGGCTCTCTGCGGGCAGCGGTAGATCGAGTGCGGTGATGAGTTGGTAGAGGATCTGTCCGGTCGCCGGACTCGTCGAGTCGATGAAATTTAGATCGCCGTAGCCGGGGTTGGAAATGTGGTGGTCGATGTTCAGCCAGATTTTCGCACGGGATGCGGCGTGTAGTGCTCGCTCGCCCAGTCGTGGTTGGGTCGCGGTATCTAGCGCGATGGCGACCTCCACCGTCATCGGTTCGGCGGGCGGGAACTCGATTTTGTCCGACCCGGACATGAATGCGAGATTGTCTGGCAGGCCGTCCTCGTTGATGAGACGCACGGTTTTTCCTGCGGCCATCAGGGCGAATCCGAGCGCGAGTTGCGAGCCGATCGCATCGCCGTCTGGTCGCACGTGGCTGATGAGGACGAAGGACTGGTAATCGCGCAGAACTTTGCCAATTTGTTCTAAACTGGCGTTTTCGGAAGTAGACTTGGAATCGCTCATGGGGTGGAACCGCAGCGCGGGGGGCGGATTCTTCCCGTCAATCCAGTTCGCGCAAGGATAAACCTACAGCGGTGATCCGGCATTGTTGCGCGAGCGTGTCCTGCCAACTCTTCTGGATTCGACGAGGCGATAGGTGAAATAGGATTCACATGGGCTGGTCAGGTGATCACTCACTTGTCGGTCGACTTCGACGGCTTGACCGCCGTGCGTTCGATGAACTCGATGATCATTCCAGCGACGTCCTTCTTTGAGGATTGTTCGATGCCTTCAAGGCCTGGAGAGGAGTTCACCTCCATCACCACCGGGCCGTGATTCGAGCGCAGCAAGTCCACGCCTGCCACGTTCAGGCCCATTGCCTTGGCGGCATTGATTGCCACGGCGCGTTCGTCGGTGGAAATTTTGACTTTGGCCGAGGATCCGCCGCGGTGGAGGTTCGAGCGGAACTCTCCGGGTGCGCCTTGGCGTTTCATGGAAGCGACTACTTTTCCGCCGACGACGACGCAGCGGATGTCGGCACCTTCGGCCTCTTTGATGAATTCTTGCACCAGGATATTTGCATTTAATCCCTTGAACGCTTCGATCACGGATTCCGCGGCATTGGCGGTTTCTGCTAGGACGACTCCGACACCCTGGGTACCTTCGAGGAGTTTGATGACGAGCGGCGCACCGCCGCACATTTTGATCAACTCGCCGGTCGCTTCCGTGTGATGGGCGAATCCGGTGACCGGCAGACCGATGCCGCGTTTTGCTAAAATTTGCAGCGAGCGGAGCTTGTCGCGTGAGCGGGCAATGGCGACGGAATCATTCAGGGAAAACACGTTCATCATCTCGAACTGCCGGACCACGGCGTTGCCATAGAACGTGTGCCGCGCGGCGATGCGGGGAATGACGGCGTCCGCGACGAGTTCTTCACCATCCACGTAAATCCGTGGCTTGCGCGAGGTGATGTTCATGTAACAACGAAGGTAATCCACCACCCGCACTTCGTGCCCCCGCGCCTCGGCGGCGGTGACAAGGGCGGCAGTGCTGTAGAGTCCCGCGTTGCGGGAGAGGACAAGGATTTTCATCTGGAGGAGATCTAGGGAGGGGTAAGCAAAAACTGCGCCTGCGTCCAATAGTCAGCCGTGGTGTCGGTCAATCTCAAAAACAAGTCTCATTCGTCACGGTGATTTCCTAGTCATTTTTTGCAGTAGCATCAATTCGTTAGGAAACTCTCGCGCTGAGGTCTAGTGTCCCTGCGGTTTTTGTCTCGGCTCCCATTCCTTGCGGGAGCGGGAGCGGACTGATAGAACGACCGGGATGCCCGGCGCGGGATGGGCGGCACGGTAGCGGTTGACGATGTAAGACTCGTAGCTGTTGGCCATGAGGCGCTTGTCGTTGACGAAAAGCACGATGGTGGGAACTGGGATGACGCTGTATTTTTCCTCCACGGCGGCAGTGGCGTAGTAGAGCTTGAGGCGCTTGTTGAGCTTCTTGTCGATCGGCGGCGGGGTGGCTTCGAAGGCACCTTGCAGGATGCGATTGAGCTGGCCGGTACCAGGGATGTTTTGCGCTCCTTTTTTGATCTTGAGAGACTCTTTAAGGACGTGGTCCACCGAGCCACCGGTCTTCGCGGAGCAGGCGACGAAAGGGGCGTAGTGGAGGAAGAACAACTCCTTGCGGACGTGTTCGGTGGCTTCTTCTAACCGGGCGGTGCGATTGGCCCCGGGGTGGAAGAGGTCGAACTTGTTGAGTACGATCAGGCAGGGTTTTTTCTCCTCCATGATGAGCTGGGCGATCTTGCGATCCATGGAGGTGACTCCGGCGATGAGGTCGATGACGAGCACGCAGAGGTCGGACCGGCGGACGGCCTTTTCGGTGCGCATGGCGGAAAAGACTTCGACCGAGTTGTCGCGTTTGGCCCGCGGGCGCAGGCCGGCGGTGTCGATGAGGG
>JANPAU010000425.1:0-4045 GCA_031430055.1 Akkermansiaceae bacterium
GAGGAACACCGCATTCTCGAGCGTCAGCTCGCATTTGGCTACACCTACGAAGATCTGCGGATGCTGCTAGGGCCTACCGCATCTTCCGGTGTTCAGCCGATTTCCTCGATGGGCAATGACACGCCACTCGCCGTGCTCTCCAGCAAGCCGAAGCATCTCTATCAATACTTCAAGCAAATCTTCGCTCAGGTCACCAACCCGGCACTCGACTGCATTCGTGAAGAACTCGTCACCTCCACCGAGACCTTTCTTGGTTCCGAAGGCAATCTACTCGCACCCGGCCCGCAGAGCTGCCGCATGATCCGCCTGGACAATCCGCTCATCGACAACGAAGCCCTCGCCCAACTGCGCGAGATCGAGCTCGATGGATTTAGAACCACCACCATCGACGCACTCTTCCCTGCCAACCAAGACGGCAGTGGTCTTGAAGCAGCCTTCGACCGAGTTTGCGCCGCAGCCGATCAGGCCATCGCAGAAGGATTCAATCTTCTGATTCTATCAGACAGAAATATCGACAAGGGCCACGCCGCCATTCCGACGTTGCTTCTGATGGGTGGCATTCACCATTACCTCGTCCGCAAGGGGACCCGCACACTTGTCTCGATCATTCTTGAAACCGGAGAAGCTCGGGAGGTTCATCATTTCTCGACGCTCATCGGCTACGGGGCTGACGCGATCAACCCCTACATGGCCTTCGAATCGATCCACAAAATGATTGAGGACGACATGCTGGACGTCACTCTTGAAAAAGCGACTTACAATTTCCTCAAAGGCTCGATCAAAGGCGTCGTAAAGACCATGGCTAAGATGGGGATTTCCACCGTCGCGTCCTACCGCGGCGCACAGATTTTCGAAACCATCGGCCTCGCCACCCATCTGGTAAACAAATTCTTCTGCGGCACTTCCAGCCGTTGCGAAGGGTCTGACATCAATGAAGTCGCCGAAGAGGCACTCATCCGTCACCGCCAAGCATTTCCAGACCGCCACATCGAAGCCGAAGACATCGCGCTCGACACTGGCGGCGTCTATCAATGGCGCAGCGATGGGGAATACCACCTCTTCAACCCGGAAACTATCCATCTCCTCCAAAAGGCCACTCGCACTGGCAGTTATGACGTCTTCAAGCAGTATGCCAAGAAGGTCAACGACCAGAGCGAAAACCTCTCCACCTTGCGTGGATTGATGAAGTTCCGTCACAATCGGCCACCCGTGCCGATCGAAGAAGTTGAGTCTATCGAAGCCATCACCAAGCGTTTCAAAACTGGAGCGATGTCGTGGGGATCAATCTCCCAAGAAGCCCATGAGACCCTTGCCATCGCCATGAACCGCATCGGTGGAAAATCGAACACCGGCGAAGGCGGCGAAGATCCAGAACGCTACATCCCCATGGAAAATGGCGACAGCAAGCGCTCCGCCATCAAACAAGTCGCGTCCGGTCGCTTCGGAGTCACCGGCGAATACCTCGTCAATGCGGACGAAATCCAAATCAAGATTTCCCAAGGTGCCAAGCCCGGCGAGGGCGGCGAGCTTCCCGGGTCCAAGGTCTATCCATGGATCGCCAAGGTACGCTACTCCACTCCAGGAGTCGGCCTCGTCTCCCCTCCGCCGCACCATGACATTTACTCGATTGAGGATCTATCGGAACTCATCCACGATTTGAAAAATGCCAACACCCGCGCCCGCATAAACGTGAAGTTAGTGGCAGAAGTCGGCGTAGGCACCATCGCCGCCGGCGTTGCCAAGGCCCACGCAGATGTCATTCTCATCTCCGGTCACGACGGTGGCACTGGAGCTTCTCCATCCTCCTCCATCTTCAATGCAGGAGCCCCATGGGAACTCGGCCTCGCAGAAACCAACCAAATTCTCCTGCTCAATGACCTCCGCAGCCGTGTGGTTCTGGAAACGGACGGCCAGCTCAAAACCGGCCGCGATGTCGCCATCGCCGCTCTGCTAGGTGCTGAAGAATTCGGCTTCGCCACCGCTCCCCTCGTCACTGTGGGTTGTTTGATGATGCGCGTCTGTCAGAAAAACACCTGCCCGGTTGGTATCGCCACCCAAGATCCAGAACTTCGCAAAAACTTCGAAGGCAAGCCCGAGCATGTCGTAAATTTCATGACCTTCATCGCCATGGAATTCCGCGAAATCATGGCTGAACTCGGATTCCGCACCATCAATGAAATGGTCGGCCACGTCGAGTGCCTCGATACCAACGAGGCCACCGAACATTGGAAAGCCAAGGGCGTCGATCTCACCAGTATTTTCCACAAACCCGACGTCGGTGAAAGTGTCGGATCCTATCAGCAAATCACCCAAGACCACGGACTCAAGGACGCACTGGACAACACCCACCTGCTCACCCTCTGCAAGCCCGCCATCGAGCGCGGCGAGCACGTCCGCGTGGAACTGCCGATCATCAACGTCAACCGCGTCGTCGGCACGATCACCGGCAGCGAGATTTCTCGAAAATATGGCAGCAAGGGGCTCCCGGAAGACACCATCGAGCTAAAATTCACCGGCAGCGCAGGCCAATCCTTCGCCGCCTTCACGCCTCCCGGCATGACATTTCGTCTGGAAGGTGATGCTAACGACTATGTCGGCAAGGGCCTATCGGGTGCCAAAGTTATCATCTTCCCAACCAAGGGCGCTCGCTTCAAAGCCGAGGAAAACATCATCATCGGCAATGTCGCGCTCTACGGTGCGACGAGTGGCCAAGTCTTCATCAACGGCCTCGCTGGCGAGCGCTTCTGCGTCCGTAACTCCGGTGCGTTCGCCGTGGTGGAAGGCATCGGCGATCATGGCTGCGAATACATGACCGGCGGCCAAGTCATCGTGTTAGGAGAAACCGGGCGCAACTTCGCAGCTGGCATGTCCGGCGGAGTTGCCTATGTTTATGACATCGACGGGATGTTCGAAAAACGTCTCAACAAAGAGATGGTCAACCTCTATCGCCTCATCGAGTGCACGGACAAGGACATCAACCTCGTCAAATCCACCATTGAAAAACATGTCGGCTACACCGGCTCGTCGCGCGGCCAGTTCCTCCTAGAAAATTGGAATGCCGAGCTACCGAAGTTTTTCAAAGTCCTCCCCCGCGACTACGAGCGGATGCTGGAAGCATTCAGAAAAGTCGAAGAACAAGGCCTCACTGGAGACGAAGCCGCCATGGCCGCCTTCGAAGCAAACCTCAAAGATCTCGCCCGCGTCGGTGGAAATTAACTCTGTAGCGGCCGGTCTGCGACCGTCGCTAATATCGAAAACTCCCCAACCACCCGACGCTACAAGCAATAGATTCATATGATCGTTGAAGAAATGCAGACCTATTACGGGAAGCGTGCGCCTGAATACGACGCATCAATGGGATATGACGATCCTGAAAAAACAGCGTTGTTGCGTCCTGTTATTTCCGAAATCAAATTCATTCTTCGCGGTTGCACAGTGCTTGAAATCGCCTGTGGACCTTGTTTTTGGACCGAACAAATTGCAGGATGCGTCAAATCAATCAAAGCCACGGACTACAACCCAGCCACATTGGTTGAAGCTGCTCAAAAACAGTTGCCGTGGGAAAAAGTCACTCTCGAGCAGGCAGATGCTTATCGGGTAAATGAAATCGCTGGCGATTTTGATTCGATATTCGCGGTTGACTGGTTCGCACATGTGCCCCTGGAACGAATGGTAGATTTTGTGAAGCAGCTCATTGATCGTGTCCCGGCAGGTTCCCCGATCATTTTTGTCGATCAAACTCCTGGACCAAAGTCTCTTACCGATGCATTTGACCAGAATGGAAACCACATCCAAACGAGATCGATTGCAAATGGAACGTCGTTTCGAGTTGTAAAGCATTTCTTCACCGATCAGCAACTCACAGAGATTTTCGACCCATTTGACGGCGATTTATCGATCAATCGATTCCCCGAATGCCGACGTCTCGTCGTCACCTTCACGAAATCCTCTTCTCTTGGATTTTCAAGTCTTGGGTCTTACGCCTAACAATAACTTATAACGAATAACCTTACAAAAAAATGGGAAAGCCAACAGGATTCATGGA
>JANPAU010000426.1:0-13955 GCA_031430055.1 Akkermansiaceae bacterium
TGAAAACCTCTTCACTCTCCCTCATGGAGTCACCCTGGCAAAACAAGGCTGCGCGGTGGGGAAAGGGTGCTCCGCGATGGAAATAGGGCTGTCCGCAGTGGAGAGAAATGGTGTCGCACTCGCCGTTCAAGTAAACTTTCAAAACACACGTTCAGCTACACCCCCGCACTGGCCGGAGCTTGAATCAAGAGGCAGTCTTCGAGGAAAGGCTGAAGGGCGAGGAGGAGGGGTGAGCCAGCTTTTTTAAACTGCTCACGGAAACGGTCTTCGATCCGGCGGAGTGCGAACTCAAGGTCGGCGAGGATGAGCTCTGAGGGACGCCCCCGGACGACAGCCACGAGATTGACGAGGCTGCCGGCGCAGGCAATGGCGTTGCGCTGGTCGGGCAGTTCGAAAGCGCTGCGCATTGCGCCTTGCTCATCGCGAAGTCCGAGAGCGATGCGATGGACGGTGGGGGTGATGCGCTTGGCAGACGCATGACGGGCGGGATCGCAGCTGGCGAAGGAAACAAGGGCAAGACTGGCGGAGTCTAGCAAATAGACTTCTTCGACTTGGAAGCGGTTGGTTTTTTCGAAAAGAATATCTTCGTAGGTCCGACTGGTGAAGAGTGCTTGAAAATGCCAGATCAAGCGGTCGTAAGCGGCGGGAGCATGAAATGGCCGCGAAGTGGGAGAATACTCGGCAAGGGCGCGGCGGATGGTGGCGCGAAGCATCGGCTCAAGGTAGGTGTCGATGCCATTTTCCTGAGCATACACGGCACGGCGGACGGAGTGTTCGATGATCGGGCCAAGAGCGTCGCGGAGGTCGTCGTCGGTGAAATCTGGTGATTTGGGGGCGTGCGCTTGTGGCTGACTGAACGGTGGGGTTGCCGCTGGAGTCGGCTGGATGGGCGTGCCTGGAGCGGCGGGCAGGGTGGTGAGCGGAGCGGGCCAGGTGGCTGGAAACGGTTGAGGTGAGGGTGCTTGATCACTCGGCCACGGCGGTAGATGCGCGCGGGTGGGTGAAATTTCCTTCGAAGATTGCGATGGAAGGGTGCTCCAGATCTGTGGCCTGACGATTCGCGCGGGTAGTCCGGGGGATGAGTAGGGCAGGGGAGTCAGAATGGCGGAGTTCATGGCGGGGTGGGGCCGGGTCTGATCGGGGTGGGGGAGGCGCACTCCGCGAGGGCGCGGGCGGCGAGGGCGATGCGGCTGAAGCGTTCTTCGATGGAGTCCCGGTCTGCGGCGCGGCTCTCGAGGCGGGTGATTTGAGACTCGGTATTCTCCCAGAGGGTGGCGACTTCACCACGGATTTGGGTGGTGAGACGCTGGTCTCGGTCGTTGAGTTGCAGGTGAAACGAATTTTGCCAATGGGTGAGCCAGTTGCCGATTTTCTGTTCGAGCTGCTGGATGATCGGTGCTGGCGATTCGCTCGACTTCAGGGCGGCGACTTGCTGGATCTGCGCGGCGAGACGTTGGGTATCTTCGCGCTGCTGGGAGAGGCGCATCTCAGTCTGGTCGCGGGTGGAAGTGACGAAGCGGTGGACATTGTCCTGGAGGGCTTCCAGCTGGGCCTCATGGGCAAATAGCCGATCTTCCAAGTGCTTGGTGGGTGCCGTAGCCTGGGTAGGAGCCGGGGAACCAGTCGTTTCGAGCCGAGCGACACGCTGCTCAAGGCGGTCGAGGTGGCGACCGACGATGATTTCGCGGATCCGCTCGACAGCTTGGGAAGGATTGAGGGGTGGTGGGGTGGGGGTCATGGTGCTCGCCGTGGGGGGAGTCCCAGATTGTTGAAATCTGGAACACGGTTGAGTTAAGAGGCGAAAGTCTAAGTGACTTCAGCGTGACTTGTAAATAACATCGGTGGTATTTCGGTTTTTGGGATAATTTATAGTGCTTTAATGAAATTTTAATGATTGATTTTAAATGAATTGTGAAAAATATGATTCGGTGAAAGACAGCGGGCAACGAATGAGTTACACAGTCCTTGATGTCTGAGGCCGATGAAGAAAAAGCAAGTGAAGGCGACGCGATCCTAGTGCAGGCTTATGCCAAGACTCGGAAAAGCTTGATCGCGAGACTCGACAACTGGGAGGATCAGCGGACTTGGGACGAGTTTTACCAGACCTATTGGAAGTTGATTTACTCGGTCGCGATCAAAGCCGGCCTGCGCTCGGATGAGGCATTCGACTGCGTGCAGGAGACGATTCTATCCATCGCCAAGCAGAGTAAGAAGAAGCTGTATGATCCCGAGCAAGGTTCGTTCAAGACGTGGCTGATGAACATGACGCGCTGGAGGATCAATGATCAGTTTCGCAAGCGGAAAAAAGACACGGCGATGATCACGGGTGAGTGGGAAAATGATCGCAAGACGGCGGTGATCGACCGGGTGGAGGATCCGAACGGGGACGTGTTGTCGCGGCTTTGGAATGTGGAGTGGAAAAAGAATGTCGCGGATGCGGCCCTCAGTCGCGTCAAGGCACAGGTATCGCCGAAGCAGTATCAAATTTTCGACTGTTATGTGATCAAGCAGTGGGATGCCAAGCGGGTGCAGGATCAGTTGCACGTGAGCATGGCGCAGGTTTATTTGGCAAAGCACCGGGTGGGAGCCGTTCTCAAAAAAGAGTTGGCCAAGCTCGAAGACGAAGACGACGTCGATGGCGATTAAGATCCGCTCGAACCCTGCGATCCCTGACCACGAGGTGCTCCGTAAAATCGGAGGCGGAGCGTATGGCGAGGTGTGGTTGGCGCGAGGAGTGACGGGTGCACTGCGTGCAGTGAAAGTGGTGTGGCGGGAGGATTTCGAGGATGAGCGGACCTTCGAGCGTGAGTTTGAGGGGATTCTGAAATTCGAGCCGATGTCGCGGGATCATCCGGCATTGGTCAATATCCTGCACGTGGGGAGAAGTCCTGATGGAGTATCCTTTTACTATTATGTGATGGAGCTAGGCGATGACGTGTCGTCCGGGCAGGACATTAATCCCATCGAATACGAGCCACGGACGCTGCGAGCGGACAATCAACAAGGAGCAGGCGTGCAGTGGAATACGAACGACTGCATCGACGTGGGACTGCGCTTGGCCGAGGCGCTAGACCACTTACATGAGCGGGGGCTAGCACATCGGGATGTGAAGCCCTCGAATGTGATTTTCGTGAATGGCCGGGCAAAGCTGGCGGACATCGGACTCGTCGCGGCACGCGGGCAAAGGACTTTTGTCGGAACGGAAGGATTTGTGCCGCCGGAAGGGCCGGGCTCGGCGCAGGCGGATGTATATAGTCTAGGAAAAGTATTGTATGAAATTGCTACGGGGAAGGACCGGATGTCGTTTCCCGAGTTACCGGACGAGATGCCTAGCGGGGCGGATAAAAAGCGGTGGCTGGTGCTCAATCAAATTATTTGCGATATCTGCGAGCCACGCATTTCTAAGCGTAAGATATCCAGTGCTGCCGAGCTGGCAGACGCGCTGCGTCGCTTGCAACGGGGAAAGCGCCGGCGGCAAAGCGGATTTGCGGTGGCGATGACTTCACTGCTCCTAGCAGGCTTCGCGGGTTGGGCAGGGTGGGAGATGGTCAAGAATAGCGACTGGGTGGCGAGCTTGAATCCGCCACCGGCGCCGCCGGCGCCTCAAGTCGGAATGTTGCGTGTGGTGAGTGCTCCGGAAGGTGCTGAAGTTAGAGATGCGAGCGGGCAATGGGTGGGGACCACGAATACCGGACTGCTGCCAGTCACCGTCGGGGATGAGTATTTCTTCACGATAAAAAAGAGTGGTTATAGTCCCTTCACGCTCAAGGGGAAGGTGCCGCAGACGGTGGTGGCCGAACCGCTGGTCCTTTTCGCCAGTCTGGAAAACTTCTCACCGCCGCAGACGGGAGAAAAGTGGCAGGATCATCTCGGAACTTCCTATCAGCCCGTGGGCGGTGAGCATGTGAGTTCCGGATTTGTGACGAGGGAAGTGTGGGAGCAATTCTCCCCGGATGGTGGAGTCGAATTTTTAAAGGTTTCTCAAAATGGCCAGTCTACTGAGGTGGTCCTTGCTTCGCCGATGGGGGCAGGGGAGTTTTGTGATTGGTTCCGCCAAGGAGGACTCAAGACGGGATTTCTGACTGATGATCACGAGGTGGTCGGGCTGCTAGAAAGTTCGTTTGAAGCCCCCGGGCTGAGCGAGCAAGCACGCCGGGAAGGCAGGAAGCCATTCCGGGTCGTCGTCCGTCAGATTGACTATGGGCAAATCAATCTCATCACTCACCCAACCGGAGTGGAAGTTTACATGAATCTTCTATCTGATCCTCTGAACCGCGTTTCCGTGGGATCTACCAGCGAGCCGCTCACGATTCCCAAGGTAAAGCCTAACGAGTGGCAGCTCTACTTGGTGCGTGAGGGATACAAGCCGTTGACGGTGGATATCAAGGTGAGCAAGGGCGAAATGGTTTCTAAGGAAGTGACTCTAGAAAAAAGCCTCGGGGTGGTTTTCGGACAGCCGTGGGAGAATGGAATCGGTATGCGGTTTCTCCCGTTAGGAGAAGACTTGATGGCCTCCATCTGGGAGACGCGGGTCTCCGACTTCGAACTTTTTGTCCGCGAGTCCGGTCGCAGCGAGCCGCGGGCTGCCTATTTCCCCCAGAAGCCGAATCATCCGGTGGTGAATGTTTCCCGTGAAGATGCCCAAGCATTTTGTCATTGGTTGACCGAGCGCGAGCGCAAGGATGAACGCATTGCCGAGAATCACGAATATCGACTGCCGACCGATCTTGAATGGAGTATGATGGTCGGCCTTGAAGAAAAAGTGGGGATCAGCCCGAACTGGCGGGATGCGATGAAGCAGACGGTCTATCCGTGGGGGACGACGTGGCCTCCCGATCAAAGGGGCGGAAATTTCGCCGATATCACCGCAGCCCGCACGCCGGGAGTGTCGATCGAGCGGACGATTCAAGGCTATGAAGATGGCTTTGATTTTACGGCCCCGGTAGGATCATTTTTACCGAATTCCAAGGGTTTCTACGATCTCAGCGGGAACGTGCAGGAGTGGGTGGAGGATGAATATTCCAAACTCGGGAAAAATGTGCTGGGCGTGCTGCGTGGCGGCGGGTGGAACTCCTATCAACCCGAGAATCTCTTCGCCGGATCCCGCAATGCGGTGCCACCCACCTTCCAGGATGCGATCTACGGCTTTCGGGTGGTGCTTGCACGAACCCGCCAAGAAGCAGAATAATCCTCATCGATCATGATTGAAATCAAACTTACCTACGAAGGAGACCTGCACTGCAGTGCCATCCACCTGCCCTCTGGAAATACCCTCGTCACTGACGCGCCACTCGATAACAATGGCCGGGGCGAAGCGTTTTCCCCCACCGATCTCGTCGCCACAGCGCTCGGATCCTGCATGGCGACGGTCATCGGCATCGTCGCCAAGCGCAAACAACTCGCGGTCGAGGGCATGACGGTGATGGTTCGGAAATTCATGTCGGAGGATCTTCCGCGCAGAATCCATCGCTTCGAGCTCGATTTGAAAATTCCCCTACCAGGTTCACACCCGGACTGTAAGCTGCTGCAAAGCGCGGCAAATGCTTGCCCGGTGCATCACAGCATCCACCCGGACATCGAGGTGGTGATGAATTGGATCTGGGAAAAATGAGGAATTTTCGTCCGGGCCGGCAAGCCTGATTCGGGTGCAAGCGCTTTTGGGTGATCCGGCGGGTTAGGCTTGGCGGTTGGAAACTCCCGCCACGGCGTCGGCGATGCGGAGTCCGTCCATGGCGGCGCTGACGATGCCGCCGGCGTAGCCTGCGCCTTCGCCGCAGGGGTAGAGGCCGTGGATTTCCGGGTGCTCGAGTGTGTCGTCGCGGCGGGGGATGCGGACGGGTGAGCTGGTGCGGGTTTCAAAGCCTAGCAGAAGTGCTTCTTCGGAAATGTAGCCGTGCATTTGGCGACCGAAGAGCATGAAGCCCTCGCGCATCCGGCTGGTGATCCACTGCGGTAACAGATCGTGGAGTGGGGCGGAATTGATACCGGGGAAATAACTGGTTTCTGGTAGGGTGGAGGAAATTTTTCCGTCGAGGAAATCGGTGACGCGCTGGGCGGGGGCGACTTGTCCGCCGCCACCGGCTTGTTTGGCGGCGCGCTCGAGTTCTTTTTGAAAAATAAGACCCGCTAACACGCCGTGTTGTTTGATGAGATGTTTCACATCCTCCGGCTCGACGGTGGCGACCATGCCTGAGTTGGCGAAGGGCGAGTCGCGGCGGGAGAGGCTCATGCCGTTGACGACGACTTCGTCGTTCTCGGTGGATGCCGGGACGATCCAGCCGCCGGGGCACATACAAAAGGAATGCACGCCGCGGCCGCGGATCTTGGTGGCCAAGCGGTAGCGTGCTGCTGGAAGTAGGCGTGGGCGCTCTTGGCCGAAGTTGAGATGATACTGGGTGCGGTCGATGAATGGTTGTGGATGCTCGATGCGGAAGCCGACAGCGAAGGGTTTGGGCTCTAATAATATATTTTTCGCTGCGAGCAGGCGGTAGATGTCGCGCGCGGAGTGGCCGGTGGCGAGGATGACCGAGTCTGCTAGGATTTCCTCGCCGGACGCGGTGAGCACGCCGCGGATGTGGTTTCCAGCGATGAGGAAATCGGTGACTTTCGTTTGGAAACGGACTTCTCCACCGGAGGCGATGATCGAGTTGCGGATGGCTTTGACGACATTCGGCAAAAGGTTAGAGCCGATGTGCGGGTGGGCATCGGTGAGGATGACTTCGGGTGCGCCGTGGGCGACGAGCACTTCGTAAACTTTGGCAACAGGGCCACGCTTGGTGGCGCGGGTGTAGAGCTTGCCGTCCGAGAAGGTGCCGGCACCGCCCTCGCCGAAGCAGTAGTTGGACTCTTCGATGACGCGGCCTTCACGCAGCAGGGGGGCGAGGTCGAAGCGGCGGGCGCTGGCGTCTTTGCCGCGTTCTAGCAGGATGGGTTTTTGGCCGTTCTCGAGGCAACGCAGTGCGGCAAACATGCCTGCGGGGCCGCAGCCGACGATGATGACAGGGCGGGCATTTGATGAGAGTGAGGGGATCGACCAGTGGGGGATTTCGTCAGGGGGGAGGGGAGCGTCGAGTGCGACGTCGAGGCGGAGTTGGACTTTGACCGCGCGCTGGCGGGCATCGATGGAGTGCTTGCGCAGCTTGACTCCGCCGATGCGGCCAATCGGAATGCCGAGCTTAATGGCGGCAGCTTGGCGGCGGGCGTCGTCGTCCTCGGATTTTTCCAAGGGGAGGATGATGTCAACGGTGTCGATGCTGGGGTGCACGGTGATAGAGTAGAAAAATAAGCAGGAATGGCTGTGTCACGGTTCGCTGCGGATGCTGCGTTTTTTGCCTTCGTCGTCGACGCTGACGAAGGTGACGCGAGTGGAAAAAATGGTGATTTGTCCGGCACGCTCGTCGAATACCTGCACCTGATAGGTGGTGCTGGTATTGCCTTCGCGCAGTCGGTTGCAGGAAATTCTGAGGATGGTGCCGTCGCGCACGCTGTGATGGAACTCCACGGTGTCCATCGCCACGGTGACGAATTGGCAATGTGGATAGTCGAGGCTGGCGGCGATCCAGGAGGCTTCGTCAATCCATGCGAGAATTCTGCCACCGAAGACGAAGCCGTAGTGATTCAGATCGCCGGGAAGGACAAGTCGGTGAGTTTCCATAGTTTCACCAGCGGCGGCGTTTGGACTCTTTATATAATAGCGAGTCGAGTGAGTAGCCACCGGCGCCGGCTAGGATGATCGAAATCATCGGGATCAAATACATGATAGAGAGTTCTTTGGTCTCGACGAGGGTTGCGGATTTCTGAAACCAAGGAGCTCCACCGAGAGCACCGAAGGCGGCGACCACCATGCAAAGGCCCAGAATGAAAGCGGCGGGACGCGTCGCGAAGCCGATGATCACGAAGGTGGCGGCGACGACCTCTGCGCCGATGCAGGCCATCAGGCTCATGGAGGCCATTTTGACAGGCAGGAAATCCGGCACGTAGAAGAATTCCTTACGACTGGCGAAGTTCTCGATTTTGGGGATTCCGTGGCCGATGAGCATCATGAACCCGACCATGACCCGCAGTGCGAGGAGTCCCAGCGATGCAATCGCGTCGCGAGTTCCGCAGTCGAAGAGGAATTTTTTCATGAAGCCGATTCAGAGGGGTTCTTGGCAGAGATCGTGATTCGCTTGAGTCGCTCCTCTCCTTGCGGTGAATGGGAAACGATCTGCGGGTCATCGACGAGGATGTTGTGGACCATGCGCCGGTAGTAGGCATTGAGGGGGCGAAGTTCGAAGGATTTACCGGTGATTTTCACCCGTTCGGCGACGCCGCGGATCTCTTCCCGGAGTTGATCTTCCTGAATCGAGCGGAAATGGGCGCAATCCACTTTGATGCGCTCCGCCTTGGGTTGGTGGCGGCGGAGGATGCGATTGACGAGATATTGGAGGTCATCCAAGCGATCTCCTTCCTTGCCGATGAGTGTTTCGCTGTCACCGGAATGAATTTGCAGGCAGGGTCCGTCGTGAGTTTCCTGAGTCTCGATTGTCGCCGTGAACCCGAGGTGTCCGAGCATCGTATCGAGAACCTTGGTTGCTGATTCCACCGTTGTCATGGGCGGAGTCTAGTGACATCCCGCCCGCGGTCAATCACCTCAGGAGTCTTTGTGCATGAAAATCTCCGCAATTTCAGCAGCGATCTCTCTGAGGCGTTGTTTCTCGGCGGTGCTGAACTCATGAGGAGCGAATTTTCCGATTCCAAGCGTGCCGATGACCTCGCCGGAGTTCTTTTCGAAAATTGGCACGGCGATGGAGCCGGAAACCCCGGTTTGCCGTGCGCCGGCCTTGGCGACTCCGCCGAGATCTTGTTGGAGATTGCAGAGTTCAACAGCCTCCTGACGTTCCGCAGCGGCTCCTGCGATGCCTTTGCCAAAGGGGATTGATGCAATTTGATGCATGATGGTCTCCGGCACGCCGATTTGATAAACCAGAGTTAGGGTTTTGTCAGAGTTGGCCGATTGGTGGATGGTTCCAGTTAGGCAGCTGAAGTCTTGCAGGATGCAGGCGAGGAAGGTGTTCCAATTCATCGAATTCGTCATGGAGGTAACATGTCAGATGTTAGTCGATTCGTCATCACCTGAATGGGTAGGAAATTCGCGCTTGGCAAGGCTGGGGAAATCCGGCAGACCTTTTGCCTTATGAAGAAACCCCATTTTCTGATTTTCATGTTGGCAGTGAGTCTGCTGACCAGTTTACAAAGTTCCTCGATGGAGAGTAAAAACAAAGTGAAAGAAGAAATCTACGGCACGATGCCGGACGGCCAGAAAGCCAAAATTTTCACCCTGACTAATAAAAACGGTCTTGTCGCCAAAGTGACCGAATATGGTGCCATCCTCGTTTCGATGAAAGTGCCGGACAAGTCGGGCAAACTGGCAGATATCACCCACGGTTATGATTCGTTGGAGGGCTGGCTGACGAACACGTCCTATTTCGGGTCCACCGTCGGGCGGTTTGGAAATCGCATCAAAGACGGTAAGTTTTCGCTTGATGGCAAGGAATACACCCTCGCCAAGAACAATGATCCCGGCGGTATTTCCTGCCACCTTCATGGCGGTTTGAAGGGATTTGACAAAGTCCTATGGTCAGGCAAGGCGACTGCTGAAAATAGCGTGGAATTTTCCTACCTCTCGAAGGACGGTGAAGAAGGCTACCCGGGAAATCTCTCGGTGAAGGTGACCTACACGCTCAACGATCAAAATGAACTGAAGTGGGAAGCCAAGGCGACGACCGACGCACCCACGGTTCTCAACATCGTGCATCATTCGTATTGGAATCTCTCCGGCGATCCAACTCAGATGATCAATGATCAAGTCTTGATGCTCAATGCGGAAAATTTTCTTCCGACGGATATCGGGCTCATTCCTAGTGGAGTCATCGCGCCCGTCGTTGGAACTCCTATGGATTTCACGAAACCGACTGCGATCGGGGCTAGAATCGACAATGACTTCGAGGCGCTGAAATTCGGCGGTGGCTACGATCATGCCTGGGTTTTGGAAAAAGGAGAAGGCGTGCGTCTGGCCGCTCGCTTGAAGGATCCGGCATCGGGACGGGTGATGGAAATTTCTACCAATCAGCCGGCGGTGCAGTTCTACACCGGGAACTTCCTCGACGGCACGGTCGCGGGGAAAGGCGGGGTGAAGTATGCCAAGCGCACCGCGCTATGTCTGGAGACAGAAGGATTCCCGGATGCTCCTAACCAGAAATCCTTCCCGTCCGCAGTGCTCCGTCCGGGCGAGACTTACACCCATACGATGATTCACAAGTTTTCAGCAGAATGACTTAACCACTCGAGACGCATTCCGCTATCCTCCACACGCTAATTAGAGACCCTTTGTAAATATGCTGAATTCAATCGTTGTTCCCGTCATCGCCTCAATGAGTGGCACCGGAGGAGGTTCCATGGGAAGCGGCCTCAAGTTCGATCTCAATCCGGTCGATTGGGTGATTCTTTTAATCTATCTGGTATTTGTGATTGGCATCGGCTTCGCGCTGAAACGCCAATCCAAAACTGCAGAGGATTTCCTGCTATCAGGCCGATCCATTCCGGGTTGGATCACCGGTCTCGCCTTCATTTCTGCGAACCTCGGGGCACAGGAACTCATCGGTATGGCGGCGTCCGGCGCTGAATATGGTATCATGACGTCCCACTTCTACTGGGTGGGAGCGATTCCGGCGATGGTGTTCCTCGGCATCTTCATGATGCCGATGTATTACGGGTCTAAGGCGAAGTCTGTGCCAGAGTATTTGAAAATGCGCTACGACGAGCGAACCCGCGTTTTTAATTCGGTTTCGTTCGCGTTCATGACGATTTTCTCGTCCGGCATCTCGATGCACGCGCTTGCGGATTTGCTAACCACGCTGGTTGGCTGGAATTACTACGGCTGGCTTGTCGTGACTTCGGTGATCGTTCTCGCCTATGTCTTAAAGGGTGGCTTGAGTTCGGCGATCTATAATGAGGTTCTGCAATTTTTCATGATCGTTTTCGGCATCGCGCCGCTTTCCTATTTGGCCTTGAAAAATGTCGGGGGCTGGGACGGTCTCGTCGCTAAACTTCAGGCCTCTCCACTCGGCGATGGCGCCATCCACTCGTGGGCGCAAACCGCCACCGGCGATAATCCGATGGGGGTGCCTTGGTATGGTATTATTTTCGGCCTCGGCTTTGTTCTATCGTTTGGCTATTGGACCACGAATTTCGCGGAAGTGCAACGTGCGCTGGCCGCGAACTCGATGGGAGCAGCCCGCCGCACGCCGATCGTCGGGGCGATCCCGAAAATGTTGTTCCCTGCTATCGTGATCCTTCCCGGTATGATCGCCTACGCGCTTACCTTGGACGGTGCCTCTAGCGGCTATGCGATTCCCACGAAGCTCGACAGCGTGGGCAGAGTCGTGATGAACTACAACCAAGTCCTTCCCTCGATGATTCTCCACTATTTTCCGAACGGGCTGCTGGGACTCGCGCTCACCGCGCTGATGGCATCCTTCATGTCCGGCATGGCGGCGAACGTGACTGCTTTCAACACCGTGTGGACCTATGATCTTTACTCGCAGATGACGGGTGGTAAGAAAAATGACCGTGAACTCTTGAGCATGGCCAAGGTCGCCACCATCGTCGGTATTATTTTGGCGATGGGCTGCGCGCTGATTGCGGCGAAGTATAACAACATCATGGCGATTCTGCAGTTAGTCTTCGGCTTCGTGAATGCGCCGTTGTTCGCGACGTTCCTGATGGGGATGTTTACCAAGCGTTCCAACAATGCGGGCGCATTCTGGGGCTTGTTGATCGGCACTGGCACCGCAGTGGTTTTCCATGGTTTGTCATGGGTCACCGGCAACGGACCCGGAGTTAAAGGTGCTTGGATTGCCCAAGTTTTCGAGTATCCGAAGGATCTCTCGCAAAGCTTCATGGTGGCCATCGTCGCTTTTAGTGTGACCTTCATCATCAATGCTGGGCTTTCTTTCACCTCCGCGCGTAATAAAACGGATGAAGAACTTGCTGGCTTGGTTTATTCCCTCACTCCCAAACAACTGTCAGGCCACGAAGTATGGATCATGCGCCCCGCAGTGCTTGGGACGATCGTCATGATTGCTGTAATTGCTCTCAATATCATCTTCTGGTAACTCTTCTAACCTACTACCTCCATGGACCTTCGACTTCCTATTGGCATTATTTTCACCCTCTATGGATTCATCCTAATCGGATATGGCCTCTTCACGAAAGGCAGCGAGATCTACGCAAGATCGCTCGGCATCAATGTGAACATCATCTGGGGGATCGTGCTCTTGATCTTCGGCTTGGTGATGTATTTCTTCGCAAAACGCGGTAAGAGCGTCTGATGAGTTTATGAAATCTTGACTCGTTCAATGCCCTGTCGTCATTCGGCAGGGCATTTTGTTTTCCCAAGGTTGGGATTTTTCCCGTGTACGAACGCATTCCCGCTTCAAAACGCTTGGCGCGGGCGGGATGCCGGTCACACTCCCGCCAGTGAATTCAGCACCTCTTGGATTTTTTGACTCAGGTGTCGGCGGTCTCACGGTCGTTCGGGCTGTGCAGGAGCTCATGCCTGCGGAAAACATCTTGTATCTCGGCGACACCGCGCGTCTGCCCTATGGCTCGAAAAGCCCGGAAACCATCCGGCAATTCGCGGACGAAGATGTGCGATTTCTCATCGCCCGTGGGGTGAAGGCGATCGTCGTCGCCTGCAACACTGCTACCGCTCATGCCCTGCCCAGCTTGCACGAGAAATACCGGATTCCCATCCTCGGTGTGATCGAGCCAGGGGTGGAGGCCGCGCTTTCTTGCCCCAAAGCACTACGCATCGGCATCATCGCGACTCGGGGGACCATCAGCTCGCACGCCTACCAGCATGCCCTGGCTCTTCGGAGAACGGGCTTGCTCATCCACGGTCAAGCCACTCCGCTGCTGGTGCCATTGATCGAGGAGAATTGGATCGACCACCCGGCCACGCGCCAGATTTTGAAAACCTACCTCGATCCGCTGGTAGACAAGGGAATCGATACCCTGATGCTTGCCTGCACTCATTATCCTTTATTGATCCCCGTTTTGCGCGAGCTGCTGCCACCGGAAGTGCGCCTCGTAGACTCTGCGACGACCTGTGCGGAGCATTTAAAGCGAGAACTCACGTGCCTCGATCTGCTTCAAGACGAAGCTGGCGAAGGCTCATTGGAAATTCACCTCACCGACCTTTCGGAGAAATTCGAGGAACTTGCCCGTCAATTCCTCAAGAAATCCCCTGGACGGATTCACCGTGTCGTGCTCGGCGGGTAGCCGCGATCACGGGTCGCCGCCACAGCCTGCCTGCTGGGTTTGGTCTTGATCAGTTCAGTTTTTTTTGAATAAATCTCGCCCTTAAAGCTTTGAAACACACCACGAAATTATTTGGAACCGACGGCATCCGCGGCCGTGTGAATGAATTCCCGATCACCGCCGAGGTCGCCCTCCGCATGGGCAAGGCCGTCGCCAACGTCCTCCGCTCCGACGGCTCCCGCCGTAACCGCGTGCTCATCGGCAAGGACACCCGCATCTCCGGCTACATGCTGGAAACGGCGATCACCAGCGGCCTCGTTTCCATGGGAATGGACGTCTATCTCGTCGGCCCCATGCCCACGCCCGCCGTCGCCCACTTGACGAAATCCATGGGAGCCGTCGCCGGGATCATGATCACCGCCTCCCACAATCCCTACGAGGACAACGGCATGAAAATCTTCGGCCCGGACGGCTACAAGCTCTCCGACGACCTCGAAGCCCTCATCGAACGCCACATCATGGGCGACGAACCCGAGGCCGCGCCGTTGCCGCCCGCGCAAATCGGCAAGGCCCATCGCATCGACGACGCCCGCGGCCGCTACATCGAGTTTGCCAAACACACTGCTGATAATATTTCCCTCCGCGGCCTGAAA
>JANPAU010000427.1:0-7502 GCA_031430055.1 Akkermansiaceae bacterium
GCGATTCACCTACCGCATGCACGACTTGGGAGAGTTCATGAAAGGTGTGCTACAACGCTACACGCAGTGGCACAACCGGGTGCATTCGCGCACCGGGCGGCTTTGGGAGAATCGATTTAAGAGCGTGATTGTGGAGGACGGCGTGGCGGCGAAGACGATTTCTGCCTACATCGACTTGAATCCTGTGCGTGCGGGGCTGATGAAAGATCCGGCGGATTACCGCTGGAGCAGCTACGGCGAAGTGATCGGTGGCGGACCGAAAGGAAATGGTAAAACCGCGAGGGCCGGCCTTGTGCGGGCGTTGCGCGCCCACCAAGGAGTGGCGGCGGATGCGGCTTTTTGGGCGAATGATGTTGCGCGGGAATATCGCAGAATTTTGATGGCGGGGGCCGCGGGGAAAAGTGTGGAAGGCATCGGCAGGGATGGAAAGATGGCGGTAAAGACACTGCGCAAAGGGATTTCAAAGGAGGAGGCTAACTTGGGACGCAAATATGAGGGAGAGATTTCCCTCGGAAAAGTGCTTCGCTGCCGAATCCGATATTTCACGGACGGAGCGGTGATTGGCAGCCGGAGTTTTGTGAACGATGCGTTTACCAGCGCCCGCGAGCGTTTCGGGCCGAAACGCGAGTCCGGCGCGAGAAAGTTGAAGGGTAACGCGGCTCCGGCGGGCGACTTGTTGTGGAGCCTGCGGGATTTGAAAAAAGGGATTGCTTGAATTTAGTTAGAGTTAGTCAGTCAATATGCACATGTAACAACGAAACGGCTTTGAAAGCAAGTATTCGGTGATTAGTGTATGTCGTGGGACTCATGCATCAAATGACCGCTTCCAAATAGGTTTTATTTTAGCCTGTTGTGTCCTGTGAAAGGAACGATGAGTGAGCGACCTTCCTCATCAAGCCAAACTTACGCCCTTCGAGGAGCCAGTAACCCGTATTTCGGGCTAAACAGATAGGCGGCGATGAACAAGATTCCGAGGACGATGACAATCGCCGGTCCAGGAGCGATCCCGAAAGTTCCCGAGAATAAAACCGCGATCACTGAGCCTACTCCACCGATGAGGCCACCTCCCCAGAAGAGGGCAGAGGTCCGGTCGGTGAGCAGTGATACGGTGGCTGCCGGAGTGACTAACAATCCCACCGAGAGCACACAACCGACCGCTTGAAGCGAGGAAACGAGGGCTAACACCAGTAGGGCAAAGATGAGATACTGGATGAACCGCACCGGGACGCCTTGTGCCGCAGCCACGTTTGGCTCGAACAAGGTCAGTAAGATGGGCCGCATGAGAAGATTGGTAATGAGAAGGGTGAAGGCTCCAATCCCGAAGGCAATCCAGATATCGGTATTTCCCACCGCGATGATGTCGCCGAAGAGCCAGTGTTCTAACTCTTGGCGGGTTTCGAGCTTCGGCAGCAGGGCGACACCTGCCGCGAATGCGGCGGTGTAGAGCACGGCCAGTGCGGTGCCTTGTTCTACCCGATTTCCTCGGGCGACTGCGACGGAACCCAGGCCCACCAAAAGGGCAGCGAACATCGCGCCGAAAAATGCATTCCACTGGCTGAGTGCGCCGGTGAGGAAAATCCCTAACGCGATACCCGGGAGCATGGTGTGGGAGAGCGCGGAGACGGAGAGTGCATTGCGGCGCAGCACGACGAAGCCACTGAAGAAGCCGTTGGCAAATCCGATAAAGCCTGCGGTGGCAAGCGCTCGTTGATAGAAGGGATTGGTAAGGAGTTCGAAATCCATAGGTCATGCACGGATTACCGGCTCGTGGAAGGTGCGGTCGATCATCTCGGGTGTGAGGATTTCCGCGACGGGGCCGAATGCCAGCGCCGTGGTGGACAGAATCAATGCTTCGTCAAAAAGCTGTGGCACGGTATTCAGGTCATGGTGGGAGGCGATGACCAGACGCCCTTGGTGCGCGAGCTTTGCAAGCAGGTCACCGAGAAGCTGCGAGGCATTCCGGTCGAGGCCGGTGAAGGGTTCGTCTAGCAACAGCACGTGAGCATCCTGAGCCAGCGCCCGTGCAAGGAAAGCGCGTTGTTGCTGGCCACCGGATAGCTCGCGAATCTGGCGGTGTTGCAAGTCCGACAAAGCGAGAGACTCCAGCGCCTTGTCCACGGCCATGCTGTCTTCAGCGGAAAACTTTCGCCACCATCCGGTCTGGGGATAACGTCCCATTTCTACCAGCCCACGGACGGTGATGGGGAAAGACCAATCGACCTCCTCGCGCTGTGGCAGGTAGGCGAACTCGCGGGACCATTTCCTGACCGCCGTGCCCCGCCAGCGGATGGTGCCGCTATCTCTGGGAACGAGGCCCGCGATGGCCTTGAGCAGGGTACTCTTGCCAGCACCATTCGGGCCGATGAGTGCCACGCGGTTGCCACAGGAGGTGGCGAGGGAAATATTTTTCAGTGCTAACACCCGCCGGTAGCTGACCGAGACATTCTCGATCACTAACTCGTGATGGTGCCCGTGGTGGGCGCAGCAGTCGTGATGGGTTTCGCTCATTTTTTCAGCTCTGAAATCGGGAGTTCGAGGAAATCATCAATGTCCCCTGGAGCATCGAAAATGTGGGTGAATGTCGGCTGGCCTGGGGCTTCTAACGTGAGCTTGGCAAAATGGTGTTCGCCAGGCAGCGCGGCTTGTTTCCATTTGATGATGAGTCCGAGGTGTGGGTTTTGTGGATCCAGTTCAAGCAGTCCGGAGATGGTCGATGAGTCGGTCGAGGGTCGGATCGGCATTCCGGTATCGATCTCGATGGCGGCAGCTGGAGAGGATAGCAGCAAACGATAGGGGACGGAGTATGGTGAGATCGCAGGCATTTCCTGCCCACTGCTTGCGCGGGGAGAATCACCGCTAGTGCGTGCGGCAGTCACCCGGAGCAATCCCAGCGCCGTCGCCGCGAGGGCGAGGGCGAGAAGGATGAATCGAATGAGAGGTGAGCCGCGCACGCCGCGACATTGCGCTGGCTCGTAGCAATGTGCAAGAAACTTGCATCTGCATTATGGCTGACTTGGCTCAATCGGGGCGTGGGAGCTGAAAATGAGGTCTGGAATGAATGTTTGTGTGCCCCCTCCCACAAAATCATCGCCAAAGCTTTGGCATAAAGTGATCCGCTCGGTTCGGCAGTCAATGACCCAGTCGGGTGACTCATCATGAAATAAATTGCTTGAGTTTATCATTGAAGGAATCCGCCTCTGCATTGACCTTGCTATAGATGTTGATTGTCACCACTCCCCCGCCTCTTCCTGAAAGTGCTTTGAAGCCTTCGCGGCCAGTCCTGACTGCGGTGCTTAGTTTGGCCTTGCTCATCTTCCTGAGCAGCGGAGTCATCTCACTTCTCAGCGATAGTCTCCTACTCGGTTTCAAGAGGCAGGATCTAGCAGTCACTGCCGCGTTTGGATCACTCTGGATGCTCATCACAGGATTGATCCTTTGCTGCCTAATGGCTTGGATTCCAGGAATCCCCAAGCGCTTCTTCCTGCCGCTCAGCTTGTATCTTCCCGTCACCGCCATCGCGATTCTCCCACTGCTCGTCTATTTCAAAGAGCACGCACTCGGGATCGTCTGGGGACTTTCGTTAGGGCAAGTTCTGCTAGGACTCTTCATCCTTCATCGCTTGCAGGGTGAGTTCAAGTTTCGCTGGCCGCTTTTTCCTGAGCGACAGCTTGTTGAGAAACCGTTCAGCTGGGGAAACCTTGTTGGAGTCGTCATGATGGGCCTCTTACTACTTCTACCGATATTGGTGCTCTACACCGCGTTTTCTGCCAAACTTGCGGTCGAACATTTCACTGATGGCTTCGTGGCTGTCCGCCCTTCCGGCATCTCGATGCAAGTCCGCAACTACGTGCGGGACGATGGTAAGAAAATCATGCTTGTGCCCATGTCGCACGTGGGTGAATCCGAGTTCTATCAAGATCTCGCTGCATCTTTCCCAGCAAACTCGGTCATCCTGATGGAGGGGGTGACGGACACCACCCAGTTAATAAATACGCACTCGGACTATTCAAAAATGGCGGGTGCCGTGGGTGGCGTCGAGCAAACCAAGGTCTTTAAACCCAAGGGTGAAATCGTGGCTGCGGATATGGATATGAGCGCGTTTTCTCCTGCAACGCTGGATTTACTCAAGACGGCGATGCTGCTTCATACCAAAGGAGTGACTCCCGAAACCTTGCCTATCTTAATGAAACCCACCCCTCCCGGCCTGGAAAAACAACTGATGGACGACATCCTCACCAAGCGCAATCATCACCTGCTAGGAGTCATCCAGGAACGGCTTCCGACGTCCGAAGTCATCGTCGTCCCTTGGGGGGCGGCCCATATGCCTGAGATCCACCGCGAGATCCAGAAGCTCGGATTCCGAGCCGTGGATACCAAGGAATACGTGGCGATCCGCTTCGGTTCCTGAGACAAGGTGGAGATTTGCGATTTTCCATCGCCATCCCCTCATGGCTTGTCTAAGCATAGCGCAGGCGGTCGACGATGAGCAAAAATCTCCGAAAAACCCTCGTTTGGATCATCTTCGCCAGCGCCGTGACGAGCGTCGCCTACTGGCAGGCACAAGTCGCCGTGGCCAAAGATCAGAAGACCGCCCAAGTCACACTTCCGCCCCCGCCAAGAACCCGCCACGCCATCCGCCCCGGCGCGCTGGCACCGCTCTCGGATCCCATAGCGACCTACGTGGCACGCAGTGCCAATGGTCTAACTGATCGGGAAATCGGCTGGATCATCGAGGACTTCAAGACGGCGGGTCTTGATCTCGGAGTCCGGGTCGCGAGCCAAGACGAATATCTCGCCCAGCGGCAAGCGCAGGATCGTTGGTATCGCGACGCCTTGGTCGAGGCATGGTCTTTCACCCCTGAGCAAGCGGCCCAGATCACCGCAAAACTCGCAGAACTCTTCGATCAGGAAAAAGCCGATTTCATCGAAGCCCTAGCCGCCGGCCCCAAGCCCTTTAAGCACAACGGCCAGTGGTTCACCGTCACCAGCGCAGAGCCCATTCATCGCTTGATCGACGCGGACCGTAGGCTCCAAGATGCCGTTGGCCGCTATTTGCCCGCGAACCTCTGTAAAATGCGAGAGCCGTCGGATAGACTCCGAAACATCGACATCAAAATTACCGGTATTCCTGAGCAAGCCTATGAAAGCGTCACCCTTGCCGAGCCCATACAAATCGCCACCGCTGTGCCCAGCATGATCACCGTAGATCTCGTGCTTCCCAAGATCACTGCTCTACCAGAAATTGAGACCACTCCCGAAGCAGCGCCAGAGCCAGGCATCCTTCCACAACTTCGCAAACTTCATCCTGCCCAACTTAAGCTCCTGCTCCTCATTGATCCGAATCGTACACGTGAAGTCGAATCTGCCCTTGGATCTACACGGTAGTCTTGATCAGAAATCGCCAGAGTAAGATCCCCGACTCAATGGCTCCTTCGCCCAATGGTTTACGGAATGCTGAAACAATTTGAGCCATCCCTGCGGCGAATCGCCCATCATTGACCTCGTTTTCCTTGCCCGCTCCCACCTCGCGGCACAGTCTCCGCGCGTGGCGGATGAATTCGACGAGAATCCCTTGAGTGAGCTGATGCGGGCGCTGGATGCAGCCGACTGCTCCGCCTTGCTTGCCGCCGCTGAGGACGTCCACTACGCGGACCTTGCCCACCTTTACGAAAATCTCGACGACGAGAAGCGCGATCTCCTGCTCAAGACCATCGGCCCCGAGCTCGCCACCGATGTCGTCGCCGAGCTTCCTTACCCGCTTATCGAGGAGGCGCTCAACCACTTCAAGCCCGCCCAGCTCCGGGTGCTGCTAGGAAATCTTTCGGACGACGACCGGGTGGACGTTTTCCAGGTCGTGAGTGAAGAAGCGCAGGTCCGTTTCTTCAGCCTTCTCGGGCCGCGCGACAAGGAACTCACGCGAAATCTTCTCAAATACGACGAAGACACCGCCGGTGGCCGGATGACGACCCATGTCGGACGCATCACGGCGGACATGACGGTAAAGCAAGCCATTACTGTGCTCCGCCGCGACCGCGAGGATGCGGAAACGCTGGCCCGGATCTTCGTGGTCGATGAACAAGGGCGCTTGGTCGGGAAGGTCCGTTTACGCGACCTCGCCTTCAGCACTTGGGACACACCGATCTTCGACATCATGGAAGCGGCGGATGAAACCGTGCTCGCCTCCGTCGATCAGGAAGAAGCAGCACGCACACTTTCGAAGTATGACCTCATCGTGCTGCCGGTGGTGGATGAGTTTCACCATCTGCTCGGCGTTCTCACTTACGATGACGCGCTCGAAATCCTCCAAGAAGAATCCACGGAAGACATCGAAAAACTTTCGGGTATCGGTGGCGAGCAATCCGAGGTTGCTTACCTCAACACCAGCGTCGTCGCCCAATACCGACGGCGGGTTTCCTGGCTGGTGGGATTGGCATTTCTTTCCGTAGTGTCGGGCTACGTCATGTATCGCTTCAGCGCGGTTTTAGAAAAGGCGTTTGTGTTAGCACTGTTCTTACCGATGGTCGTCGCAGCGGGTGGCAACTCGGGTGGCCAGGCTGCCACCATGGTCATCCGCGCGATGGCACTTGGGGAGATCAGCACCGGAAATGCCCTCCGAATCGCATGGAAAGAAGCCCGCACGGGCATCGCTCTTGGACTCACACTGGGCATCACCATGGCGGCATTCATCAGTTTCCTCCTTCCCTACATCCAGCAGAAAACCGGCGCAGATTTCAATTTCTTCCAACTCGCGCTCGCTGTTTCACTCGCCCTCGTCGTGCAGGTTCTCTCCGCCACGGTGCTAGGAGCCTTGTTGCCAATTTGTGCACGTGCCATCAAGTTAGACCCGGCAGTCGTCTCTGCGCCGTCGCTGGCATCGACCGTGGATATCTCCGGGATGATGATTTACTTCACCATCGTCGGTGCGGTTCTGCATCTGCACTGATAGAGGTTCCCGTCACATCGAGTTACGCCAAAAATCCAAGCGCTCTTTGATCCGCTTTTCCATCCCCTGATCTCCCGGCTGATAGTAAATTCTCCCTTCCGGCAAGTAGGCCTGCGGCACATAGGCCCCGTCAAAGTCGTGTGCGTAAAGATACTTCAACGACTCCTCAGACTCGCCCGAAGCTGCCGCAAGTTTTTTACGAGTATTCGTTCTCAAATGCACTGGCACCGCAAGCGTGCGACCGTTTTCCACATCATCCACCGCCCTGCCAAGTGCGGCGTAGGCAGTGTTCGACTTGGGGGCCGTGGCCAAATAGACCGTGGCATGAGCCAGCGGGATACGCCCCTCCGGCATTCCGATGAATTCGAAAGCATGATGTGCATCGAGAGCTACCCGCAGTGCATTCGAGTCTGCTAGACCGATATCCTCTGAGGCAGAAATCACCAAACGCCGGGTAATGAAACGGGGATCTTCCCCGGCGTGCAGCATTTTCGCCAACCAGTATAACGCCGCATCCGGATCACTGCCGCGGATGGATTTGATGAATGCTGAAATCGTA
>JANPAU010000428.1:0-6986 GCA_031430055.1 Akkermansiaceae bacterium
GTGGCTATAATGTTGGTTTTTTTTTTCATGATATAGAGAAGCGGGGAGATTTTGAGGAAGGTAAATCCACCAGCAGCGGCGCTGGCGTGGGCAGTTTCAGAAACAAAAGCGACTGTCAGTGAAGCGGGCGCGGCTTTCGCAAAGTCTGCTCCGAGCATCAGTGCAAGGGCCGTAGCACTGGTCGTGACGCCACGGCGGCGGAGAATGATGGCCAGCTTCTCAAGCACCCGCTGGAGATGCCGCTGCGCGGCGGACTCGGATTTTCCGAGCCGCTTACCGATTTGCTGGAGAGTCAGGTCCGAGGCGAACCGCAAGAGGACGACATCGCGATCAGACGCAGGAAGGGCATCGAGTGCTTGATCCAGAAAGGGCGAAATTTCACGAAACCTGTCAGGCTCGGGATCAAAGTCAGCTTGGTGATCCATGTAGTTTTTCATTTTGCGCAAGCGCGTGGATTCGGCCCGGAAGGCGCTGAGGCTTTCCAGATGCGCGGCGCGGTGCAGCCAGCCGACGACTAACACCTCCGGCTTCAGTGAACCCGCTTTCCGCGCCAGTGAGGTGAAGACATTCTGCACCAGCTCCTCTGCTAGCGGCCGGCTGCCGGTGCGGCGCAGGCAGACGCCATAGACCAGATCCAGATGCCGCCGCACCAGTTCGGTGAAAGCGCTTTCATCTTTGAATTTAGCAAAGCGGCTGAGTAGCGTGTGATCGTCGTCCATTCACCTACTTTCTGCGGCAGAGTGGGATAACTTGCATTTTTTTTTCAAAAAATCACGTGGGGGGCTTCACAGGTTTTTCTCGTGAATTGGCCCCGAAGATTGACGGCAGGGGATCCGCATGCACAATTCCGCCGCCGGGCGGGAAAGCCGCATCGGTATTTCGAAAATACTGTCATGCCTACTACTATTGCCATCAACGGATTCGGCCGCATCGGTCGCCTTGTTTTCCGTGCCCTTGTCGAGCAAGGTCACCTCGGAACCACCTTTAACGTCGTCGCCGTGGGTGACATCGTCCCTGCCGATAACCTCGCGTATCTCCTCAAGTATGACTCCACGCAGGGTCGCTTCGCGGGCACGGTTTCTTCGAAGAAGTCCTCCCCAGAGCTAGAAGAACACGACATCATCGTCGTCAATGGCCACGAAATCAAAGTTGTCAGCGCCCGCAGTCCGGAAGGTTTGCCATGGAAAGAACTCGGCGTGGAAGTCGTCATCGAGTCTACCGGCCTCTTCACCGATGCCGCGCTTGCAAAAGGCCACATTACCGCAGGTTGCAAAAAAGTCATCATTTCCGCACCTGCCAAGGGTGAGGACGCGACCTTCGTCGTCGGCGTCAATGATCAGCTTTACGATCCCGCGAAGCATCACATCATCTCCAACGCGAGCTGCACCACCAACTGCCTTGCGCCGATCGTCCACGTTCTTCTCAAGGAAGGATTTGGCATCGCTGAAGGTCTGATGACCACCATCCACTCTTACACAGCCACTCAAAAAACGGTGGACGGTCCTTCCAAGAAGGATTGGAAAGGCGGTCGCTCTGCTGCGATCAACATCATTCCTTCCACCACCGGTGCGGCGAAAGCCGTCGCGCTCGTCTGCCATGAAGTGGCAGGCAAGCTCACTGGCATGTCGTTCCGCGTCCAGACTCCTACGGTTTCAGGAGTCGATCTCACCGTGTAGACCGTGTATCCGACCTCGCTCGCCGAGATCCAGGCTGCGCTCAAGAATGCTTCCGAGACTTACCTCAAGGGCATCCTCGAATACACCGACGACGAAGTGGTCTCCACCGACTTCATCCACTCCCCGGCTTCCTCGATTTTCGACGCCGGCTCGTCCATCGAGCTGAACTCCACGTTCTTCAAGCTTGTGAGCTGGTATGACAACGAGTGGGGCTACTCCAACCGCGTCATCGACCTCTTGACCGACGTCGTGAAAAAGGGAATCTAACTACGATCGTTAGAAAATGATTTAAAAACGGCGGGCCGGAAGGTCCGCCGTTTTTTGATTTCAATCCGCGGCCTTTGTGGAGGGAAGGCGCACTTACCGGCTATACCCGATTGACGGGCCAAAATCATAAAATAGGGCGTCAGAAATATTGTTGAACAATGGATCGATCTGTAATTTCATGATGAATCTCATTCTCCCATCATCAAATCCTCATGAATCGTCGCCAAATCCTCCGCACCGGCTCGCTGGGCACCCTCGGGTTGCTCGCTTCGCAAACTTTCCAAACCACCCGTGCCCAAGCACGAGTCGCGGGGGCAAATGAACGGATCCGCATCGGCATCATCGGCTTTTCCGACCGCTTGAATAGCTCGCTGCTGCCTGCCTACAAGGCCGTTGCGGATGAGTTCAATTGCGAGATTGTCGGCGTTTCGGATCTCTGGAGCCTCCGCCGCGAGGACTCGAAAGCGTATTTCACCAAGCATTTTGGCAAGGAAGTACCCACTTATCGCAACAACGAAGAGCTTTACGAAAAAGCCAAACCAGACGCTGTCATCATTTCCACTGCGGATTTCCAACATGCCCTTCACGCCATTGAGGCTGTCGCCGCCGGCTGCGATGTGTATTGCGAAAAGCCCTTCGCCGAAACGATGCAGGACAACCGCGCTGCGCTCAAAGCGGTGAAGGAATCGAACTGTATTCTTCAAGTCGGCTCCCAACGCCGCTCCGGTGGATCGTATCACGCCGCCGCCGACTACCTCAAGAGCGGGAAATTCGGCCCGATCGTCGCTGCAGAAATGACGTGGAACGTCAATCAGCCTGGACGTTGGCGCCGGAATGCCGCCGTGGCCCAACTCAAGGAGCAGGATACCGATTGGAAACGCTTCCTTGGCAATCGCCCGGATGATAAGTGGGACCCTCGCAAGTATTTAGAATATCGGCTTTTCTGGCCCTATTCTTCGGGGATTCCCGGCCAGTGGATGAGTCATCAAATCGATACGGTCCACTGGTTCACCGGACTTCCGCACCCGCGCTCGGTCGCCGCTAACGGAGGAGTCTATCAATGGAAAGATGGTCGGACGAATTGGGACACCCTCACTGCCGTTTTCGACTACGGCCCGCTCGATGATCCATCTAGCGGATTTCAAGTCAACTTCAGCTCCCGTTTCAGCAACTCCGCCGGGGGCATCAAGGAAATCTACTATTCTAATGGTGGCGAACTAAATCTCGCCACTAACAAGGTCACCTCCAACGGCGGAATGACCCAAGCGGAAGCTGCCGCCATGAAAATGCAGCCTAACTTACTGCCCGACTTCAAACTCGACGAAGCCGCTGCCACGGCCACGGCCGCAAACATGGGGGTCGACGAACTCACCGCCGCCCACATGAAAAATTGGCTCGAATGTCTCCGCTCACGCAAGCAACCCAACGCACCGGTGGAAGCTGGCTATCAACACTCCATCGCGACCATCATGGCCAACGCCGCCGTCCGCACCGGGCAGCGAGTCACCTTCGACGAGAAGACGCAGGAGGTCATGGCCGGCGGAAAAGTTTTCGATCTGTGATGGCCATGATGAGTTCACTAAACACCCCCTCTCGCCGGGACTTCCTCCAAGCAAGTTCGTTGGCTATTTTTGCCGCATTGTCACCCAGCGCCATGGCTGAGGTGTCGGAATCTAAAAAGCGTCTCTTCTCCGCCATGGGCATCGCCGCTTCCCTCGACAATGCCGCCGCGCTTAAAGCAGATGGGGCGGAATTCCTCACCGAAAGCGTCGGCAGCTTTCTCGTCCCGGATCAGTCCGAAGCGGCATTTGAAAAAAATCTCGCTCGCCTATCAGAGTCACCCTTGCCGATTCTCGCGTGCAATGGCTTCATTCGCCCGGTGCATCTCCACTGCGTCGGCCCCGAGGCAAATCACGACGCGGTCCTCGCATGGGCAGACATTACCTTCCGCCGGATGAAAAAAGCGGGAGGAAAATTCATCGTCTTTGGCAGCGCCGGAGCGCGCAAACTCCCCGACGGCTGGCTCAGGGAAAAAGCCGTCGGACAGTTCATCGCCCTCCTCAAACAACTCGGTCCGCTCGCTGAAGCCCAGGGAATCACGGTCGTCGTCGAACAACTCCGCGCCGAAGAGTGTAACTTCATCAACCGCATCGGAGACGGTGCGGCACTCATTCGTGCGGCCGCGCATCCTAACATTCGCTTGCTCGCTGATCTCTATCACATGGCGAGCATGGGCGACGCCCCGGCCGATCTTCGGGCTGCGATGGATGTGATCGTCCATGTCGAGATCGCAGAAAAAGCCGGTCGTACCGTGCCCGGTGTCAACGGCGATGATTTCCGCCCATTTTTCCGAGTATTGCGGGAATGCGGCTATCAGGGAGCAATCAGCATCGAGGGGAAATCAAACGACGGTCAAATTCGTCCCGCATTTTTGGAAATCGCCAAGCAAGCGAGCGAATCTTGATGGCGAGGGGTCGCATCGTCTTTTGGGTCTTGCTAGATTATGCATACCGCCATTTCCTGAACCGAACCATTCTCTACCCCAGTTCCACCGTTACCCGGGTCCAACAGCCCTGTCGGCGTTTTCTGGTGCTCCGGTGGAAGAATCACTTCCCCACCAGAGCTGCCGCGTGGAGTTCGGCAGCGAGTGCTGCCGCCGTCCAGGTGTTCTCGGTAAATACTTTCCTCATGCGGCCTTGGGCGTCGAATACCACGGTGCGGAGATTGTGGGTGATTTCGCTCCCGCCCTCCCAGAACTCGAGGCCCGAGCGCAGGCCCAGCACGGTGATGTCGCGCAAGTCCCCAGTGGCGAAGCGCCAGTGCGCCGCGTCGGCCCGCTGTAACTTGGCGTAGCGCTGGAGCACCTCGGCAGTGTCATGCTCTGGCTCGATGGTCACCGATAATAGCTGCCAGTTTTTCGGTGCTGCCGGGTCTGCGAGTAAGGACTCTTGCACGGTGCGAAATTTCTCGGAAAGGAGCGGGCAGAAGTTAGGCAAGGGGCAGCGGGTGTAGAGGAAAGTGATCGCGAGCGCCTTTCCGCGGTAGTCTTCAAGCTTGAGGGGCTGGCCGCGTTCGTCGGAAAAGGTGAGGGCGGGGAGCGGATCGCCCGGTTTGAAGGGAGCGATGTCCGTGATTTTTTGCGGCTCAGGTGATTCCTTTTCGCCGACGTCGGCAGCGACAATTTTCAACCCGTCGATCCAGTGATCTTTATCGGTGACGTGGAGCTGAAAGGTGATGAAGTCCCCGGGCTTGACGCTCTCGAGAATTTTCGGATCGCGCACTTGAAACGGCATCGTCATCGCGTCCATGTAGCCGGGGATTTCCTCATGTTTCACGATGAGCTGGGATTTAGCCGGCACCGCCCCGCGCGCCACCCCCCGGACAGTGAAGTCTCGCGTTTCTTCTGCCCAAGCGACTCCGTGAAAAACAAGAAACGCGACGATTAGAAAAATTTTCATGAGCAAAGCACTACACCACAGTTGAATGCCGCCGCAAGCTCTGGTTTGGTAACTCATGCACCTTTCCCCGCTTTGCCTCGCGAGTGTCCTCGCGCTGCGGTTTACGCTCACCGCCAGCGCACAAACCGCGCCCGAGCAGCTTTGTGGGCGCGACATTCTCACGACGGGGGACGCGTGGGAAAATGTGCAGGTCGAGCGCTACGAATTCGAGCGCATGCTTGCCAGCGGGTCGCTGGTCCGTTGGCCGCAACGGATGGCTGCGCTGGTTTCGCATCTGCGGTTCATGGAAAGACGAGCGCAATTGCCCCAGGCCGAACGCGATCGGATCGCCATCGGCGTGCAACTCGTCGCGGGCAGAACCTTGCCGTCTAACCAGTCCGCTCTCAGCGGCGATGCTGCCGGCCTGCGAGCCGAGCTGTCCCAAATCGAGGCGGGCACGACACTGGTAGGACAACAATTTCCGGTCTGGCAGCTTAAGCCAGTGATCCCGCTGACCCATCTGCTCGCGCCCATCCCGCCGCTGCTCCGCGCCACGCTGGTCAAGGCTCCGGCGGTAGTGGCAGGCGAGCTGCTGAGTGTAACTTTCACGCTCGCGAAGGACGGCGGAGCGTCCGCGCAAATTTCAGGATGCCACGCCTTTCGGGTGGCGCTGGACGGGAGCGATTTTCAACATGTCATCGCGCAAGCGACCGGCCAGCCGGGAGAATTCACCGCCGTATTCACGCCTCGGCAAGCAGGTCCACATCGACTCTGGACCGCGGCGACTCTCGAGCAAACGGGGCGTGAGGAACTTCTAAGCATGGATCTAGCAGCGGCCGCCGCCGCTTCTCCGCCGGGCACCGAGAAAGAGACGCTGGTCATCATGCGCGAAGGCTTCAAGGCCGAGTTGCGCTTCGTAGGCGGAGTACCACGCGCCGGAGAAATCGCCACGGCGCGTCTGATTTTAACGCGGCCCGACGGTCAGCCGATGAAGCCGCTAGAACCGGTTTTCGGCACTTTCGCTCACCTCATCGCCTTTTCAAACGGTGCGAAGAAAGCCATCCCGATCCACCCCACCGGCCCCGCCGCCCGGCCCGAGCTGCCGGGGAGTGTGGAGATCGACTTCCGCTTCCGGCCCGTCGCCGCAGGCACTTGCCATTTGTTTGCGGAGGTCCGGATGAATGCGACCGATGAGGTGCTGGCCTTCACTTTTCCCGTGCGACCGGCGCGCTAGCCCGGTATCCAATCCCACACTTGTCTAGACTCAATCCCGGTGTTCATCCGCATCAGCTCTCGGCTCGATAGAAATGTTGAAATGCGAAACCTGACCTGATTCATCAAGATTCCGGGATTTCGAGAGATCCTCGCGCCAGTCATACCGCTTCACACCCACTCGCTTCTATTCGGCTTCAGACGGATCATTCATTTGAAGATAGTTCTTGAGAACACTTTTAAACTCAAGAAAATTTTGCTTATTTCACTTTCCAAAACCTCTATTCATATCGAATAATCAGGAAGCCAAAAGTTGAATATCTATTAGAAACGCTTTTCCTAGCTTCCATAATATCCAAAAAGTCATAAAGAACTGATGAAATCTGCAACTAAC
>JANPAU010000429.1:0-2010 GCA_031430055.1 Akkermansiaceae bacterium
CCTCGAACGCGTAGATCGAAAAGCACGAAGCGGCGATCTTGAGCTTCGCGCCGGGGGTGACGGTGCGTTTCAGGTCGTCGCCGAGCAGGCGGGTGATGTTGTCGAGAAGGGTCAAATCCGGCGGCTTTCGCCAATAGCCTATAAAGACATTTTTTGTCATGCAAGCCGCGATGAAGTCTTGCCGATAATCAATGTTCAAAAGCAATTTTGCAAAATACCCAGCAGACACAAATTCGATACAGCGAACTCCTGATTTCCGCCGCTTCCGGGCATCCCTTATTGTTCAATGGTGATTGATTACGAGGATATTCCCCGCCTGTTGGCGACCATCGGTAAAGATCGGCGCTGGCTCGCCAAGCAGCTGAAGCTCAGTGACAACACGGTCCGCCAGTATCTCGGCCCGAAAGGGAAAAGAACAACGGAACTCATGGACGACATCGAGCGAGTGATCACGCTCGAAAAGGCGCGTCAGCGCGAGACCCAGCCCGAAGCACCGCCGTGGAACGTGATTTTCCGGACGGCGGAGGAATTCGACAAGGCTGACCGGGCGAGCCGGGTGGCGAAGGCGGAGAGCCTGACGGAGTTCTGCCGGGCGGCGATCTTGGAGCGGGCGGAGGGGATTCTGGCGGAGAAGAAGCGCGGCGGGAGCTGAATTGATGCGTGAATGAGTGGAGAAGAAGAACTTAGCGACGACCAGTGATCGCCGCTAAAGGCCTTCGCGGGACTCACGCTCCGCAGCGTTTCTTGGGCTTTTTCGCCCTGCCGCAGGAACAAGAATCATCGCGAGTGACTCCGGGATACTTCGATGCCGACGGAATCACTTGCGACAAATCACTACTTTTGCGAGTGCTCAAGCGCGGCGGCGACGAAGCCAGCGAAGAGCGGGTGCGGATGATTTGGCTTGGATTGGAACTCGGGGTGAAACTGCGCACCGACGTAGAACGGATGTTCCGGCAGCTCGACGATTTCAACGAGACCTTCTTCCGCAGAGACTGAGGAAATCACCAGACCCGCATCCTGCAGACGGTCCTGATAGTCGGAATTAAACTCATAGCGATGGCGATGGCGCTCGTGAATGCGATCCACATTTCCATAAAGATCAGAGGCCTTGGTTCCGGCAAACAGGATGGACTCACAGGAGCCGAGACGCATGGTGGCACCCATGTCTTCGATGCCCTTCTGCTCTTCTTGCAAGCAGATCACCGGATGCTTGGTCGCTTTGTCGAACTCGGTGGAATTCGCATCCTTCAGTCCGCAGACATTGCGGGCGTATTCGATGGTGGCGATCTGCATACCAAGGCAAATGCCGAAATAAGGGATCTTATGTTCCCGTGCATATTTGGCTGCTAGAATTTTCCCCTCGATGCCACGGTCGCCGAAACCACCGGGAACGAGGATGCCATCGACATCGCCGATGACCGACTTCGCACCGTGATCTTCGACCGCTTCCGCCTCCACGCGGACGATTTGCACCTTGGTGTCGTGATGCGCACCGGCATGAATCAGTGACTCGTAAATGGACTTATAGGCATCTTGGAGTTCGATGTATTTTCCGGCGACGGCAATCGTGACCTTATGCTTGGGGTGGATGACACGCTGGACGAAGCGCTCCCAGTCTTCCAGCGCGGGCGACGGCGTGTGACCGAGGCCGATTTTGTCCACCACGAGGCGGTCAATCTTGTCGCGGCGCAGGTCAAGCGGGCACTCGTAAATCGTGTGCGCTACGTCGCGGAAGGCGACGACATTCTTGCGCTCGACGTTGCAGAACATCGCGATTTTCTTACGGTTGTCCTCATCCAGATCCGCCTCGGTGCGGCAGATGATGATGTCTGGCTGGATGCCGAGCTCGCGGAGTTTTGCGACGGACTGCTGGGTCGGCTTGGTCTTCACCTCACCGGCAGCCTTGATGTAAGGCAGCAGCGTGACGTGGATGAAGCAGACGTTTTCCTTGCCGACTTCCAGTGCGAACTGGCGCAGCGCTTCGATGAAAAGCAGTCCTTCCATGTCGCC
>JANPAU010000430.1:0-18988 GCA_031430055.1 Akkermansiaceae bacterium
TGCCGCTTGCGAGATTGGCAAACGCGATCAATTCTCCAGAAGCGGACGTGGTCCGCTCGGTGCGGAAGGTTCCCGTGCCCAACGCGTTGAGATGGGAAATTTGAATTTTGTTGTCAGCGTTGGTGAGTTTGATTCCTCCACTGAAGGTATTATTAGCGGTCAGAGTCAGTGAACGAGTGCCGCCTTGCACGGTAAACCCGCCGGTGCCGGAAACGATTTGGCTCAACCAAACGTCCTTCCAGCTAAAGGGGATATTCATGATCACGTTGCCAATTCCGCTCAAGACGAATGGATTCGGCAGTGCGCCAGCCGCTCCGTTGCCTTCAAAGCCTGACTGCTGGAAGGTAGAACCCGCCGCTAAGGTCAATGGACCGGTGCCCAAGCCGGTTTGAATGGCAAGCGTCAGAGTGCCGCTGTTCACCGTGGTGCCGCCGCTGTAGGTGTTCGCGCCGGAAAGCGTGAGAGTTCCGCCACCGCTGTAGGTGACCGAAGACGCACCAACCGTGCTGTTGACGATACGATTGGAAATGGTGGTGGCTTGGGCGTTGGCGGTGACGACCAACTCACGGTTCGCACCGATCATCAGGTCGCCCGTGCCGGAGCTGGTTAAAGTTCCTGTGCCAGCGTTCATCAGACCGTTGAGGGTGGTGACAAAACCGGCATTCGCTAGGGTACCACTGCCCGTGAAACGCAAGGTGTTGGCGGTGATCGGAGCGGTGAGGGTGGCTGTCGCACCGAAAGAATAGTTGATCGTCGGGTTGCTGACGTTTGATAAATCCGCAGCAGTTGCGGCGGTCTGGGTGGTGAAAGCCGAAATCGCGCCTGCGGTGGATTTCACATAATTGAGTGAAGTCGTGGCGCCGGTCGTCGCCCACGGGCCGAGGATGCCGGACGGGTCATTGGCGAGCGTGCCGAGGGTGGCCGTGGCATTGAAGTTGGTGAAATCCACCACCGCACCGCTGCGGGTGAAGGTGCCGGCCACATCGAGCGTGCGACTGGCGGCTGCCTGCCAGCTTTGTTTGCCTTGCAGGGTGAGACCGCTATTCAAAGTGAGATTCTGAGTGGCGGTGCTGAGATCGATGCCGGAAGCACCAATGGTCAGAGTATTTCCAGCCGCAAGAGTCACCAAGCCGCCCGGGCTGACGATTTTCAAACCGTGCCAACTCAGGTCCGCGCCTAGAATAGGGCTGTTGGCGGTGGTCACGGTGGAAGTCCACTGCGCGATGTCTGCGGAAGTCGGCAAGGTGTCCCAGCTTCCGGCGAGATTGAGCGCGGTGCTGTTATTTTGTTTGGTGCTGGTGGCGGCGTGCGCGGCGGGCTGGGTTAGACCGAGCACGGCGAGCAGGCCAGTGATGGCCAATGCTGAGCGATCGATTTTCCAGAAGGAATGGGCCGATTGCCCGAGCAGTGAGCTTCGCGTGGGTGGGTTTAAGGCAGTCATGATTGTAGAAAAATAGAGAGTAAGTGGCTGATGGGCTTTCAACTCGCGCGATGCGAGATAAAAACTTGCACGGAAAGAATCCCAAGCTCGCGATAAGACAAATGATTTAATTCGCCCAAGTGGTTTGCCATTCAGACTACTTCGGTGAGCTGGAGCTCAGCACTTTTTTCCGCGTTCCCGTTGATAGCTCTTCGAAAAAGTCGCTCACCTGAGCTGGTAGAACCATTTCGGCTGTTGTTGGGGATCGATCTGCCCGATTCGTTGGCCATTGGCTGAAATCATCGGACCTACTCCGGCGTGCTGTGGACTGCTCGCGTCGAACCAATGGACTAAATCCAGCGAGTATGACACCGAGCCGAACTCTGTGCCGGCTTGGGAACTCCATGGCAGTGCCAGTTCGAGCTTCGCGCCGGTGGGGGTTCGCACGGGCAAGGATGTCCGTGCGTTCGGGTTACCGCTGAGCGCAAATTCAAGGCGGTTTGGCAGCCCGTCGCCGTCCGGATCAGCCTCCATTTCGATGGTGGCCGGATGGGAACTCGATGGCGGCACGGTCCCATCAGTCCATTGTTGGTTCACAAACGTGTTGATGCAAAAATGGATGAACATCCCGTAACGACGGTTGATCTGCGCCTGTTGGGCGGCACTGGGCTGACTCGACGCGACGGGTTCGATCGCTTTGGAGTATTTGCAATCCGGAAACCATGAAAGTTGCTTCCTTTACCGACAGACGTGCAAAGCAGCGGGGTGCCATGGACCGGCATCCCGTTCCATGTCCCTTTGGCCACGCCATTGATGAAAAACGTGCTAATTCCAGGCTGGCGAAAATCAGTTTTGAGTGACCTTGAGACGGGCGAAATTGGCCGCCGGGCTTGCTGGGGTGAGAGTGTAGGAAATGGTGGCTGCGAGGTCTCCGGCAGGCTGAGTGACTTGTGGAGTCCATGAGCCTGGGGCCAGCGTGGTGGAAGTCTCGATTACCCAAGAAACATCGCCGTTGGCAATGGCATCGGCACCTTTGGTGAAGGTGATGACATTCCCGGAGAGGACGCCTGCTGGCTGACTGGAAGTCCGTGGATTTTTGCCAAGCGCATACTCGGTGAGGTTGGTGAGGCCATCGTTGTCAAAGTCACCCGTGGATGGCTCGCCGGGGATGTTTCCTTTCGAAGGATCATTCGCCCACGAGGCATAGTTCGAGGGAGCGACCACGGAGTTGACGGTGAGGGTGCCAGCACCGGTGATCTGTGCAATTGCGGTCCCCGCACCGGGGTTGGTGCTGGATTTGTAAATCCCATCCGCCATCTGGGTAGCGCCAATGAAGAGCTTTTTTACGGTGTCTGTGCCAGAGTAGGCAAGTTCGAGCGTGGCCCCGGTGGTGGCGATGGTCACCGTGGATGCTTGATTACTGGTGTTAGGGCTGGTGAACTTGAGTGTCCCAGCATTGACGGTGGTATCGCCGCTGTAGGTGTTAGTGCCGCTGAGCGTCTGGATGCCAGTGCCAGCCTTGGTCAGGCCGAGGGTGCCGGTGGTATCTTGGATCACTCCGCTGAAATCGCTGGTCTGATTGTTGTTGCCCATTGCGAGCGCGTAGCTGCCGGCTCCGGTGGCGTTGTCAACCGTGCCAGCCCCGCTCAAGCCATTGAGGCTGGTGGTCGCTTGGGCGTTGAGATCGAGGGTGCCACTGAGGCTCAGATTCCCCTTGCCGCTGCCGCTAGGCAGGGCGTTGGTAGCGTTCATGCGCAACGTGGCACCACTATTGACCGTCGTATTACCGAGGTAGGTATTGGCCGAGCCGAAACGCACGACGCCACCTGAAGTGACCGATGAGGCGATGGTAAGACCACCGCTCCCCACGGAGGAGGAAATCAGCCCGGATACATTCAGCAAGCCGCCGGTTCCATACGCGTCCAAGGTAGAAGCAGATTGCAGGTCAACCGTCCCGTTGAGGGCAACCACGCCGCCACCCCCCACCGCATAGGCGTATTCGACGATGACAATGCCTGAGCCACCGGCTGCTCCGACACCAGTGGCACCGCCGCCGCCGCCTGTATTCGCCGACCCGACGCTCCAGTTGCCATAGCCGCCGACCCCCACGCCGCCCAGCCTGCTACCTGGATCCGAACCACCGCCACCACCACCGCCATAAAACGATCCTGTAATGGTCCCGATCGTTCCAGCACCACCGTTGCCATTGCTGGCACCGGCTGCAGAATTGCCGCCGCCACCACCACCAAAGTAGCCATTGTATTTACCTGAACCCAAATTCCCGGATCCGCTGGTTCCGCCCGTTCCATTATTGCCTACGGCACCCAAACCACCGGCAGCAGTATTCCCGCCGATAGAACTCGCACCGCCCGCTATGCCATTGGCAGCATTCGCTCCTCCCGCCCCTCCTGCGCCTACCACGACGGAGGTGGTGCCGGAGGCAAGCGCTTGCGCGGTGAGGTTTAAAACTTGTCCACCGCCGCCGCCCGCGGCATAGACGTTACTATTTACTCCCGCGCCGCCGCCACCGCCGCCGCCGACGATCAGTTGACTGGCGGAGCCGACTGCCACCGGAAGGTCGAGGGTGCCCGAGGAGGTGAAGGAGTGGATCACATTTCCGCCGGAATAGGTGATGGTTCCGCCTGTTCCCGTGTTATCTTGCAAGCCCTGCACGACGCCGCCGTTTAAGACCATGTTGTTCACCAAAGTCCGGCTAGTAATGGCGAGCGTGCCCGAATTGACCTGAATGTTACTGGCGGCAGCGATCAAACCGCTGGCAGTAAGGGTAAGCCCGCCCTCATTGATCGTGGTGCTGCCGGTGTAAATCTGTGCGTTGTTGATCGTGAGCGTGCCCGCACCGGTCTTGGTGAGCGCACCGTTGGTCGCGGGGGCGGTGCCAGTGAGGGAGAGGTTGTTCGCAGTGATGTCGAAGGTCGCCGTCTTGCCTGCGTTGATCGTGAAGTTGCGATTAGTGGCGGCCGTGGCCCCGGTGTATTGCAAAGTGCCGCCATCAAAAACCAGATTGGCCGCCGCGCTGGTGGCCGAGCCGAGGTTGCCGCTGGAGACACCGCCATTGCCGATCGTCTCCACGCTCAGAACTCCGTCTATGAGGGTGGTCGCGCCGGTGTGGGTGTTCGCGCCGGTGAGTGTTAGCGTGCCCGCGCCGGTCTTGGTAAGTCCGTCAATGCCGAAAATCGCAGCACCGATGGTGGCGATGCGCCCGGTTTCAACGCTGACCGTCGGCGATCCCGAGGTGACGTTGAGGGCGAGATTGCCAGCTCCGCCGCTGATGGTGTGATCGGCTCCAAAGAAGGCGAGTGTACCGACCGAGCGGTTGGCGTCCATGGTGATATTCACTGCGGCGACGCCATCAATGGTCGCCACTTGGTCGATTCCCTCCGCCACTGTGCTGTCCGCCCAGTTGGCAGTTTCAGTCCAGTTGCCATCGCCGCCGGTCCAGGTGCTGCTGGCACCGGTGGCGGCATTAAAGGTGAGTGTGGGAACCGGCCCACCGCCACCAGTCGATTTGAAATGCAAGTTCGAACCGACACGGCTGGTGATGCCCAAACCGTTGTTGTAGCCGGAGCCGATAGTAGCCAGTTTCTCGACTATATACCAAGGGATGGTCCAATTAACATCAACATTACCAAAACCACCGTTGGGGTTCGTCGCGCCGCCAACGCCCGTAAGGCTAGGCTGGTTATTCCAAGTGATCCCGGCCTGAGTCCAGGCGCTGTTGGCAGTTCCCAAGCTCACGCCGGTCAAGTTACCACCGTAAGTCGCATCCCCCCGCAGTGTCAGGGTCGCATCCGTGGTGACGCTGTTTCCGCTGTAGATGCTGAGGTCGAAATTGAGAAAGATGCGCTGCACATTGCCGCCGCCGTCGTTATATAAGGATAGAGCGCTGGTATCATTGCCATTCAGGTTCCCAGACGCAACGCGCACGTCAGCCGATGAAGAGACGGTATCAGCGAACGCACCGGGCGCTGTGAGTGTGATTACAATAGCGATGTGGCTGATGAATCGGAGACGGGGATTAAATTTGGATTTCATGGTTTTTTGTCTTTTTGAGAGAAATTTCGTCTCAAGACATTAGTGGATCAGAAACAGTGCAGGTGGAGAAACAAGAAAAATGTCTAGGTTTTAGCTGCCGCGCTATCGCATGAAGATGCGATATTGAGATTCTGCAGATGCGTTGACGAGGCACCGCAGACGATCCAATCTACCAACCGCAGATCAGCGTGCGCGGCGGTATACTCCGAGTTAAATCACCAGAGTCCGCTCAGTAGCACGAGTCGTAAGTGGTGGTGGTATAGCTGCGGTAGTAGCCACCACCACCTTCGCAATACGGAGCGGGAGCCCTGTGGTAGCCACCATTATTGTTATCATTTGCCACCGCGTATCCGATGATTCCAGCGGCTGCGACACCTGCTACCGCGAGCGCGGGATCGACGGACTGCACCGGACGACCATAGGCATCATAAGTGGTCATGCAACTCACGCTGGAGACAACGAAAACTCCCAGCATGGAAACGGCCGACCAACGGAGGATTGATAAATTGTTTTTCACACCGGGAATGACGTCGCCAAAATCGTGATATTCAAAGGAAATCTAAAAATTTCCCCGAGGACGGGAAATCACCTCTCGCTCGCCGAGTTCCTCATCACGAAGCGGTCGCCGCAGCTCGCACATCTTGGATGATCAATTGCAGCGTGGTGCGTCCGCGAAACGTATTCCGATCAATCGTAAAAGCGATGTCCCACGGCGGATCAGGGAGGGGATATTCTCCGCCACCGAAGAAGACGGCGTCCTGCTCGTGGTAACCTTGACGCAGCATGAAACGCAGGTGGTTGTTCTTCATGTGCAGCGGCGAGCGACTCAGTCCGACCTCGCGGGAAATGAAGACGGGCTGAGGGTTCCCGCTGCCGAAGGGCTGGAGCAGATCGTAGCTGGCGAGAAATTCTAACGATAACTGATCGAATGAAATCTCCGCATCATACATCAGCTTGGGCTGGCGTTGTTCTTGGTTGCTGTTTTCTAAAACGTATGCAGAGAAATTCTTGCGGAAATCGTCGAGACTTCCCTCCTTGATCGAGAGCCCGGCTGCCATCGCATGGCCACCACCGGCGATGAGATCGCCCTCACAAGCGCGGATCGCTTCGACTAACGAAATCCCATCAATGCTGCGGCCCGAGCCTTTGCCGACGCCGTCTTCATCGATGGCGATGACAAAAGTCGGCTTGTAATACTGCCGCATTAACCGCGAGGCGACGATGCCGACCACGCCATGATGCCAGGAGCGCGAGCCCAGTACGATCACCGGATCCCGCGCGGGATCGAAGTCGCGGGTGAGCATTTCCACCGCTTCCCGGCGGATGAGACCTTCGTGGGTTTGGCGCTCTTTGTTATAGGCATCGAGCTTGTGGGCGAACTCGTGAGCAAGGCGGCGACAATCGGTCGTTAGAGTCGCCAGTGCATCTTCCGGCACATCCATCCGGCCCGCCGCATTCAGGCGTGGGCCGATGCGGAAGCCGACGTCCATCGAGGTCGCCGTGCCATTCATCCCGGTGACTTCCTGGAGTGCACGCAAACCAGGGTTGAGAGTGCTGGGGAGATGTTTAAGACCGTGGCGGACCATCAGCCGATTCTCGCCAACCATCGGAACGATGTCGGAAATGGTAGCGACTGCGACCAGATCGATGAGTTCCTTGAGGTCCAGTTCCGCTGGCCGGGTTTTCAACATGGCATGGCCGAGTTTGAAAACCACGCCTGCTGCGCAGAGATAGGTGAATTCAGTGCCGCACTTCGGGTTCACCAGCGCGCAGCAATTCGGCCGTTCCCCGGGATCAGGCTCATGGTGATCGACGATGACCACATCGATCCCATCCGCCCGTAAGGCAGCGACTTCCTTGATCGAGACGGTCCCGCAGTCTACCGTGATCAGCAGGTCCGGCTTCGGCCCTTCCGCCATGCAGCGGGCCAGCGCGGCGGTGCTCAGCCCGTATCCTTCGGGTCCACGTTTCGGGATGAAGTAGCGCGGTGTCAGGCCGTAAGCCATGAGAATTCGCCGCATGAGCGTGATCGAGGTCACCCCATCGACATCATAATCACCGTAAATGCAGACTTCTTCCCCGCGGTCGATGGCGGCGAACACCCGCTCGACGGCCAACTTCATATCTGGAATCAAAAACGGATCCGCCAAGTCTCGCAGTTTTGGCCGCAGATAGCCCTCCAGATCGACACCGGCGGGTAGGCCCCGCTGGCGGATGAGGTGTTCGAGAATCGGTGGGAAGCCGTTCGCCAAACCATTTGACTGTTTTTCAAACGGTTCACCACGTGCAATCCACTTGAACGGCTGAGCTCGCATGAAGTGGCTGCGACCCTAGCGGCGGATGGGAGACGGACACAAGGCACAAACAAAATTCCTGCTGGGTAAATCGGCCAGCGTCCACAAAGAGCCAGATTACAGGGAAATCTTCGCGCCATCACTTGCCGTGCTTTACCGAGTCGCCCCTCACAGTGCCGATGATTCCGAAGTTCATGGGTTTTGAAGAGGCTCTGGGACAGGCTCCGGCGTAGCTTGCGATTTTACGAGTGATGCCGCCGCAGGTTTCACGGTCAGTCTAACGACTAAAAGAGTGGAAATGATCGCGGCCAGCATGGGGAGCACCGGTAGCCAGACGGATGCCAATCCTAACGCGATCCACTGCGCGGCGAGACAGGCCGTTGCCATGATCACGATGAAGATCGGTCGCGTGTGTCCCGAGACGCTAACAAGCGCCGTGAGGATCAGAACGATCAGTGACAAGAGCCCGATTTCCCAGCCCTCTGCCAGTCTTGGGAAGTCGCGGATTTCGGAAAGCCCGCCGTTCGAAGCGATCGCGGCGATGGCGACGGATAGATTTTTTGAAAACGCCTGCGCTGCCGGTTCTGCAGCACTCTTGTCATCGCGCAGGATCACAGGGTCCGGCGCTTGCTTGGGAAAAAGATCATCACCGCCGTCGATGAGAGACTCGGCGGAAATTTCAGCGAAGCCGGAAATCTGCCTGAGTGGCATCTCGAAGCGCCCGGAATCATCGACGCGCACGATCGGGCCTGCCGGGCTGAGTTTGAGAAATTCGCCGAGCCGGACTTCCACACCTTCCAGCGGCAGATCGAGCCGTTGGAGCACCGTGAGCAGGGCGAATGAGAACACCACCCGGTCCTCCCAGCGCGCCATCAGCGGCAGGAAGCGGGATGGCGTTTCAGACTCCAGCACGGAGAATCCGGCGATGGTGGCATCTCCGCCGAGGATGATGCCGGGCAGCGGGAGGCGATTGACCAAGGGCAGAGCGGAGGCGTCGCCGTGGATTTTATCCAGCGGGATGGACGTCCGCCGGAAGGCGGGTGGCATGGGAGAAGAAGCCACTCCTCGCGAGAGCGGTGCAGCCATCACGAGGGACTCGAAGCGGCTCAACGACTTCTCCAAGGCGGCCAATCCGATGGCGTCCGGTTTTTCCCAAGCGAGCACTGCGGCGGAAGCGGCTTTTTTCGCCCCGAGTCGCTGGAAATTCGAGAAGATCACCGCCAGATCGATCGGCGCAGGCGGGGAGGATTGGAAAAATCCTCTCGGATCATCGCCCAGTGAAACGATCACCGGCGCTTGGCGGCTGTCCGGCTTTGCGTCGGAGGTGAAGGTCCGCAACTTCCACGGATCCGCGTGAGATCCGCTGCCGGAAATGAACAGCGTGCCGTTCGCCGAGCCGCTGGCGACCGCCGCGAAGGCCGTGCGGTCTGGAGTCGTTCCGGGAATCCATTTCCAAACTCCCAGCGCGACCAACGCCGCGACGAGAAAAACCCTAAGACTGAGTTGGAACTTGTCGTTCACGCTTGGGATTTCCGGATCGCTGCTAGAACGGGAGCGAGTGGGGCTTCGAGAGGAGTGCCTGCGGTCACCTCGCCGAGTAAACGCCCCGCCGTCACGATGTGCGGCCGATACCACTCGTCACCACGGTTTTTTACGATGTTTCCGAAGGCTCCGAGCGCTTGCATGAGGCGCTGGGCAGCGCACTCGTGGAACAAGGTTTCCAGCGGGCGCTCATCGGCGATGTCCTCCCACAGCGTGAGAAGTTGCTCCCGCTCGGCGGCGGAGTGGTCGAGATAGGGGTCAAAAATGAGCGACGCGAGATCGTATTCTTGACGTCCACGGCGGAGGCCTTGGAAATCGATGAGCCAGACTTGGTCATCCTTGATCATGAGATTCTGCGATTGGAAATCCCGATGCACGAGGTGCCGCGAGACGGTCCCAAGGCGCTCGGCGAGATCGATGAATACCTGGTTTTTCCGCAGCTCCGTGGCGTCCATCCCGAGAAATTCCTCGACGAGAAACTCGAAAAAATAATTCTGCTCCCAGCGGTAAAGTGCCGCATCGAAGGGCGGCATCAGGTGAAAGTCCTTCGCTGGCTTCGCATAAAACAGCTTATCCACCTGCTCAAACGCCGAGCGGTAAAGCGATAAACGCTCCGCAAACGGTCGATCCTTGAGTGAGAGTAAATCCACGTCGCCCAAGTCCTCGACCAGCGCCACCCGATATCTCGCGCGGTCGTGGATGATCGTCGGCACGCGCAATTTCGCCTGCTTGAGAAACTGCGCGACGGGGATAAATTGGGCGTTGTCCTCGCGCTCTTCGTTCCAATGCACCCCGATGAATGGCTCGTGCTTAGGGGTTTTCACCCGGACGATGGTGCGGCCCGAGGCACCGCGTTTGATGGGCTCGAGGGTGATGCGCACAGTCGGGTCCACTCCGAGGAATTGGCGCACGGTGGAAAGGATCGCTTCAGTTGGCATGGGCGGCGGGAAACTAGCGTGAAAAACCGCCCGTCTGCCAAGGGAAATCCGGTGCGAATCACTCGTGGTGGAAAAACCAAAGCAGCACCAACAGCCCCACGCCGATCCCCCACAGCAGCCACGCATTGCTAAACAGGTAGGGGTAAATCATCAGCGCCAGCCCGATCGTCTTTGGTTGCCAAAGCTCCAGCTTGCGCCCGTAGGAAAAAGCGCCCCAGCCGAGAGTCCCGAAGATGAAGCCGGCGAGAATGTTGTAAGGATCAAGGCTGAAGTTCATTTGCTCGACGGAACTTATTAAATTTACCCGGATATACCCAGCAGAAGTTTTCGCCGGTGGCAGCAAGGTTTGCGTTCAGAAAACTCTCGTGTGCGGTAAAATTGATTTCGGCGGATGACGCACTGAGCGTGGTTGTGGCGTCTCGCCGCAATGGGTCATGGGTCACGCTCGTTGCTGCGAGATGCTGCAACCACGGCCAGCCACTTAGCCGTCACTTTGAATTTTACGACACTCCAGGACAATGGACGAAAATGAATCAATTCATCCCTGCGAGACGGTGATTCAAAGCGATCGACCGGCGCAGGGCACGCATGACTTCCACCAAGCCGCGATGCGAAGCGGCTGCCGCGACACACGAGGCATTTTGCGAAGTATGACGGCTGACGAAGCGGCCGATTTCCGCATAGCGTTGACGCATCTGGGTATCTAGCAAAGCGCCTTCTGCACGCAGGATGGAGATCTCTTTGTTACCATCGCCAATCATCTGAAACGTTTCTGATGCATGGATGCGCCGATGTTTCTTCTTCTCTTTGATTTGCTCATCGACAAGGTCCACTTCGGCGTCACCTCTTTCGATATCCTCACCGATTTGAAGACGTTGATGCTTCAGTGCAGAAAACTGGGTTTTCAGCTCGATGAGACGGGCCTTGACCTTATCGACATCCTCCTTAGTGCCGTTAGCAGCGGAGGACTCACCGGTTAGAACTTCAAGTTTCATCTTCATCCCATCATAGGCGCGCCGGATATCGCGTGCTTGCACCACGATATCATCTCGGCGGATGGCAAGTTTTTCGAGATCCATGAGCAATGCGACCCGTTGGTCCAACAGACTTTGATTCTCGTCGGGAGCGTTGGTGAGGACGCTGACCCGCTCTTCGTGGGCATGATCGAGCCTCGCTTGGCACTCAGCCAGCTTGATTTTGACACTTTCCTTTTCCTTGATCAGCTTGCGCAGGTTCCAATATTCAACTGAGAGTTCCTCGATGTTTTCCACCTTCTCCCAAATCACTGAACCGAGTTGCGCCTCAGCTTCGCGCAGAAGATGCATTTCACTGGCCGCATCTGCCATCCGGAGGTTTCTCCGGAAATAGCCGAACGCCTGGCCGAGACGAGCGATGAAGTAGCGAGAAGAGGTCATCGGTGGGGGGAAACTAGGCTTGATGGGCAATCTTGCGTTGCAGACTCTCGATGACGGTAACGTCCTCAAGCGTCGTTACATTCCCCGAAATTTTCCCGGTGCATACCAGCTCTTTCAGCAAGCGGCGCATGATTTTTCCCGAGCGGGTCTTAGGCAGGCCGGGGGCAAAATGCAAGTCATCCGGCTTCGCGATCGCGCCGATCACCTTGCCGACGTGATTTCTCAATTCGACGCGGAGTTCCTCAGACTCTTCGAAATTCCCCTTCAAGGTGACGAAGGCGGCGACTGCCTGGCCCTTCATCTCGTCTGGGCGCCCGACCACTGCGGCTTCCGCCACGGCCGGATGGGAGACGAGCGCACTCTCGATTTCCGCCGTGCCGAGGCGGTGGCCGGAGACGTTGAGCACGTCGTCCAAGCGACCGATGATCCAGAAATTCCCGTCCTTGTCGCGGCGCGCGCCGTCGCCCGCCGTGTAAATGCCACCTGGGTAATCCGACCAGTAAGTCTTTTTATAGCGCTCCTTGTCGCCATAAATCGAGCGGATCATGGAGGGCCACGGCTTGCGAATGACGAGGCGTCCGTCTTGGCCATTTTTGCATTCATTGCCCGCGTCGTCGAGGATCGCGGCGTCGATGCCGAAGAACGGCAGCGTGGCGGTGCCGGGCTTGCAGGGCGTGGCACCGGGCAGCGGGGAAATCAAAATCGCGCCTGTTTCAGTCTGCCACCAAGTATCGACGATCGGACATTTGCCGCCGCCGATGTGCTTGTGATACCAATTCCAAGCCTCTGGATTGATCGGCTCACCGACGGACCCGAGCAGGCGCAGCGAGGAGAGATCGTGCGCTTTCGGGAAATGGTCGCCCGCCTTTATAAACGCGCGGATCGCCGTCGGCGCGGTGTAAAAAATCGTGACGCCGTATTCCTCGATCATTTTCCAGAAGCGCCCTAAATCCGGCTGATTCGGCGCGCCCTCATACATCACCTGAGTGACGCCATTCGCCAGCGGACCGTAAACAATGTAAGAGTGCCCGGTGATCCAGCCGACATCCGCAGTACACCAGTAAACATCCTCGTCGCGCATGTCGAAAATGTATTTGCAGGTGGAATAGGTGCCGGTCAGGTAGCCGCCGGAGGTGTGGAGAATTCCCTTCGGTTTGCCGGTTGAGCCGGACGTGTAGAGGACGAAAAGCGGGTGCTCGGAGTCGAAGCCCTTCGCGACGTGCTTGGAGGAAACCGAGGCCACTTCGTCGTGCCACCACGCGTCGCGCGTCGCGTCCATCGAGATTTCGTTCGCGCAGCGTTTCACCACGATGACGCGCTTGACCTTGTCGTATTTCGCGAGTGCCTCATCCACCACCGGCTTGAGCGCCACGACCTTGCCGCGCCGCCAGCCACCGTCGGCGGTGATAATCGTGGTCGCCCCCGAATCTTCGAGGCGATCGACGATGGCTTCCGCCGCGAATCCACCGAAAACCACGTTATGCACGGCCCCGATCCGGGCGCAGGCAAGCATCGCCACGGCAGCTTCCGGGATCATCGGCATGTAAATAAGCACGCGATCCTTGGCCTTGACGCCATTTTTCACGAGCACATTGGCGAAGCGGCAGACGTCCTTCTGGAGCTGGCCGTAAGTGATGACGCGCTTGTCGCCGGGCTCGCCTTCCCAGATGATCGCCGCCTTGTTCTTGCGTGGGCCTGTGGCGTGGCGGTCCACGCAGTTTTCACAAACATTGAGCTTACCGCCGTCGAACCATTTCGCGTGCGGGGGCTTCCAATCCAGCACTTTCGTCCACGGTTTTTGCCAAACCAACTCCTTCGCCTCACGCGCCCAAAACTTGTCGGGCCGCTCGATGGATTCCTTGTAAAGCTTCTTGTAAGCCGCCATTGACGGAATCCGAGCCTTCGCGGAAAACTCCTTGGACGGCTTGTGAACCGCATCCTGATCGTGGCTAGTAGTGGATGGCTTGGGTGGCTTGGCGCTCATGGACTCTCTCAAATGATTGGCGCGAGCGATGGACTCGCGCCGCGCGCGGAAACTAGAAAACCATCTTGGCGGCGGCAAGTCCCGAGAATTGCTAATTTCGCCCGATCTCCAGCAATCTGAAACCTCCTCTCGTGCGGCTTCTCAAGAGCAGAGACGATTTCGCCCAACGAAATGCCCAGAGCCGTCGAAAAAATCGGAAATATTTCGACCATGACCCGCTATTTGACCCACCCCCCGTGGTAAAAACTTAAATCCTAACGGCTGAAATCCTGAAAGGAGCGACCGTTTCACCCTTCGCAATCCCTTCCCCCCCTCTCCCGAAAAAACCAACCAAAACAGACGCACACTCCTCTGAAATCAAAGCTCAGAATCTAAAAAACGCCTCACCCTCAAGAAATCAGATTCCTGAAATCTATCATCGCCAATTCTCAATCTTCTATCCATTTTCTCCAACAGACGAAAAGTAACTATCCCAAATCCTCCTTCTATTCCCCCACTGATATCCCCCCTTACGCCCACACACTCACCGTCTCCGCCGCGCCGGGGTGAAAATGAGTCGGTAGATCATTTAAAACCGACCGTGATTTCTATCATCCCACCGGATCCCCGGTAAATCGCCACCTCCACAATATGAGCAAACCCAAACGCGCCACTATCGAAGTTCAGGGAACATCCATCGGGATTCTCTCCCACGATCGGCAGGATTTCCTTTGCCTGACCGACATTGCAAAACTGAAAAATCCCGATCACCCGGACGATGTAATTCGCAATTGGCTGCGCAGCCGCAGCACTGTCGAGTTCCTCGGCGTCTGGGAGCGGCTTAACAACCCTAGTTTTAATCCCGTCGAATTCGACGGGATTAAAATGCAGACCGGTTTGAACAGCTTCGTTCTGACCCCAAAACAATGGCTCGAAAAAACTGGAGCGGTAGGAATCACCTCCAGCGCGGGCCGCTACGGCGGCACCTTCGCCCAAAAAGATATCGCCTTCGAATTCGCCTCTTGGGTCTCGGTTGAGTTCAGGCTCTACCTCATCAAGGAATTTCAGCGCCTCAAGGACGACGAAAACGACCGCCTCAAGCTCGATTGGAACCTCCAGCGCACCCTCTCCAAGATCAACTACCGCATCCACACCGACGCCATCAAGGAGACGCTCATTCCCCCGTCCATCACCAAGGCCCAGTCCGCGCTCGTTTATGCCAACGAAGCCGATTTACTCAACGTCGCCCTCTTCGGCCAGACCGCCAAACAATGGCGCGACGCCCATCCTGACGCGGACGGCAACCTCCGCGACCACGCCCCGCTGGAGCAACTCGTCGTCCTCACCAATCTCGAAAGCCTCAACTCCGTCCTCATCCGGCAAGGCCTGCCCCAGCCCGAACGCCTCGCCATGCTAAACGAAATCGCCATCACCCAGATGCACACCCTGCTCTCCACCAGCAGCGTAAAACGCCTCAAATCCTCATCCTGAAACCCGCCGCCAGACCTACCACCACCACCATGTCCGCCATCTCTCTATTTGAAGAAAAACAAGTCCGCCGCGTATGGAATCCCATCGAAGAAAAGTGGTATTTCTCCATCGACGATGTCGTCGCCGCGTTGACCGACTCAGCAAATGTGAAGAACTACATCAAGAAGCTTCGGAAGCGTGATCCCGAGTTGGATTCCTACTGGGGGACAAATTGTCTCCCAGTTGAAATGATCGCTGCCGATGGCAGGAAGCGAAAAATCAAAGCGGCCAATACCAAGTCTCTTTTTAGAATCATTCAATCGATCCCATCTCCCAAAGCCGAGCCTTTCAAGCGCTGGCTCGCCAAAGTCGGCTACGAACGCCTCGAAGAAATCGAAAACCCCGAACTCGCCGCCAAACAGACACGGGGAATTTGTGAACAAAAACGCTACTTTCTCGCCTGTGTCTCATGTTCAAAGTCCGCCGCCGAGAACGGGCGTTCAATCCGCCGATCTGCCAGCAACCCTTCGAAAACCATCCGGCTGGCCCCGGCTAACTCCGCCGCTTTGCCAACCGATAAAACGCCACGCCGATACAAGGAAAGCGCGAGTTCTCTTTTCACCTCAATCGTTAGATCTACCGCACTCATCGCACTCGAGGCGAAAACGGGATCTGGAATCTCCAAGGTCAGTTGCATGGGACGAGAATCACTTCCGGCAGTCTGTTCTGGCAAGTTTCAATGCGACCGCGCCCCGGCGGACCGGGGCGCGGAAATCTGGGTGTATCTGCCTTACGACCCTTCAATCATTCAACTTCAATGGAACCCGACGACACCTACGGCAGGGCCACCATCGGGAAATTATGATTCATCATCGGCCCTCCCAGAATCTAAAAAACGCCTCACCCGCAAGAAATCAAATTGCTGAAAACTAACATCGCCAATGCTCGATTTTCTATCCATTTTCTCCGCTAAACTCCGCCGAAGAATGAGAACCGCTGTTCTCCCCGTTCGGCGACGGCACTCCGGCCCTGCAAGGCTATGGCGGCATCGTCACCTTCCGCAAAGATTACCCTTCCCTCAATTCTCCCTGTCTTTAGCGTCCTAGCACCCTCGCTTTTCCATGGCCACTTCTACCATCCACGACATCCTCGCCCAATTCCGCGACGAGGAACTTCACAACCGCCACCTCGGCGACCGCTTCGAGCGCCTGATCTGCCGCTATCTCGAACTCGACCCGCTCTTCGCCGACCGCTTCTCTAACGTTATGATGTGGAACGACTTGTCCAAGTTCTCCCTTAAGAACAAGAAAAACCTCCGCCCGCATCCAAGAGCTGTTCAAAGACGAAAGCAACCGGCTCAACGTCGATGACCCCGCCTGCTCTCCGGGAAAAAGATTAAGTCTCAGACTAAGGCAACGCTAACGTCGCCAGTTTATGGGTAAGCGGCCGCACGCAGCCCTTGACGCCAACAACATTTCCAACACGCTTCATTTCTGTGCCCACCGTATTTGACAACATCGAAACTCCCTTTTTGGATGGCGAAGATAGCAATGGGCTGAAACACGCCCTCAAACTTGCTTTTCGTGGTGATTTCTGCGTTGGCTATTTCAATCTACGGGGCTGGCGCTGTATTGACGCCGTGGTCAACGAATGGCCCATGCCCGCGACTGACGATTCGCCCACTCCTGCCCGGCTGCTTGTGGGAATGCAGCGGTTGCCGCATGACGAACTCAGGAAATGGTTATCCACGGATCAGGAAAAAGACCCAGATAACAAAACACTGGCAAAGCTTCGCAAGGAAGCGGCCCAAGAGTTTAAGAAACAGCTTACCATCGGCAACCCAACTGACGCCGACGAGGCCGGGTTAAGGCGCTTGGTCAAGCAACTCAAAGCGGGACGACTCACTGTGAAGCTGTTTTTAAAACATGCTCTCCACGCAAAGCTCTACCTCGCCCATCGCACGGACACCATCAATCCGATCATCGCCTACCTCGGTAGTAGCAACCTCACCATGGCGGGGCTTAAAGGCCAAGGGGAACTCAATATTGACGTGCTCGACAAGGATGCCGCCAAAAAGCTGCAATGCTGGTTCGAAGACCGTTGGGATGACTCCCGATGCCTCGACATCACCGAAGAACTGATCGCGATCATTGAGGAGAGCTGGGCAAGCGAGCGCCTCCTGCCGCCTTATCACGTCTATTTGAAGATGGCCTGGCATCTTTCCCAAGATGCGCGCGAGGGTATTAAGGAGTTTCGCGTCCCCCACGAAATTAGGCATTTCCTTCTGCCATTCCAAGAAAAGGCCGTGCAGCTCGCTTGCCGTCACCTAAATAAACGCGGCGGAGTTCTCGTCGGCGATGTCGTGGGTCTCGGAAAAACCCGCGTTGCCTCCGCTATCGCACGCGTCATGGCGGATGACCAGATGCTTGAAACGTTGATTCTATGCCCGAAGAACCTGAAGCCGATGTGGGAGGACTATGCTCACAAATTCGGTCTCCGGACTCCAAGAGTCATGTCCCAGAGCGTGGCTCAAAAGGATCTGCCAAACCTGCCGCGTTATCGTCTAGTCATCATCGACGAGTCTCACAACTTCCGTAATCGCGAGGGTAAGATCTATCAAGCCATTCGCGAGTATCTGGAGCGCAACGATTGCAAAGTCGTGCTCCTCTCCGCCACGCCGTATAACAAGACCTATCTCGATCTCGGAGCACAGCTCAGACTCTTTCTTGGTGAGCAGAACGACATTGGCATCCGGCCGGAAGCCATGCTGCGAGAGGCCGGTGAATCAAATTTCGCCCTCAAAAATCCAAACACGCCGCTCGCATCCTTAGCCGCATTCGAGAAAAGTGAGGAGCCTGATGACTGGCGGGAAATCATGCGACTCTTCCTCGTGCGGCGGACGCGCTCGTTTATCATCAAAAACTACGCCGAGACTGATGAGCGCGACGGGCGCTCTTTCCTCACTTTACCGACTGGCGAGCGAATGTATTTCCCCACCCGGAAACCGGTCACGGTGAAGTTCAGATCCGACCCGGACGACAGTTCGGACCCATGTGCCCGTCTTTTCCGCGATGATGTCGTGCAAGTCATCGACCGTCTGAATCTCCCCCGATATGGGCGCAGCCTCTACAAAAAGGACGTGCTCCCACCCGACCTGACCGCCATCGATAAGAAGATCCTCGATGACCTGTCCCGCGCCGGAAAGCGAATGAAAGGCTTCTGCCGGACGAATCTCTTCAAGCGCCTCGAAAGCTCGGCTCACGCGTTCCTGCTCTCCATCCATCGTCACGTCCTGCGGAACTATCTGGAGATCCACGCGCTTGAAAATAAACTCCCGTTGGCGATCGGCCAGCAGGATTCCATCCTTCTCGACACCCGGTTCAGCGATGAAATCAAGGGTGAGCTTGGTCTATCAGCCAATGATCATAAAGTTCCTCCATTGGGCCAATGGGACGAAAGCCACTATCGATCCGAGGCGGCGTCCCTTTACGCTTTCCTAGCGGGCCATCAATCCAAGCGTTATCGCTGGTTGCGGACCGATGTTTTCAAGAAAACTCTCGTGAGTAATTTAAAACAGGATGCCGAAGCCCTGCGTGGCATTCTTGCCGATTCAGGTGAAATTCCCACTTCCAAGGACTTCAAGCTCCAGTCCCTCATCCGCCTGCTTCACGAGGAATCTCCCAAGCAGAAATTCATTCTCTTCACCCAGTTCGCAGATACCGCCCGTTATCTTTCCGGCGCACTCCATGCTGCCGGAGTCGATAGCGTGGATTGCGCCACCGGTGATTCGGAGAATCCTGCAAAACAAGCATGGCGCTTTTCCCCAGAATCCAACGAGAAGCTCAAGGATTTTCCACCCGGCAAACAAACCCGCGTCCTCATCGCCACTGACA
>JANPAU010000431.1:0-16452 GCA_031430055.1 Akkermansiaceae bacterium
GGGCAAGGCGCCTTCCGACAGGTGGAGGTCTGAGCCTCTGTTAGCGATAAGGTAGCGAAAAAGGGTATCAATTGTGGCCATAGGAGGAGAAGACGTGGTTTTCTAAAATGCGGGAGTCTTGCAGGAGGTCAGAGAAAAAAGGAGGCGATCAGGACTCGAAAAATGCTTTCATCTGACTCTTGTCGTCGGAGCGGAAAAGAGTTTCTTCCTTGGAGATAAGGCCTTTTACGTAAAGTTGGCGGAGGGACTCATCCATGGTGATCATGCCGACGTTTTTACCGGTTTGCATGACGCCGGGGAGCATGAAGGTCTTTCCCTCACGAATACAGTTAGAAACCGCCGGTGTGTTCACTAGCAGTTCGAGAGCGAGCACGCGTCCATTGCCATCGGCACGGGGGACGAGCTGTTGGGAGAGGATGCCACGGAGTGACTCGGAGACCATGATGCGGATCTGGTCGCGCTGGTCGGTGGGGAACACATCGAGCACCCGGTCGAGCGTCCGTGGAGCATTCCCCGTGTGGAGGGTACCGAGAACTAAGTGGCCAGTTTCTGCGGCGGTTAGGGCGAGCTGGATGGTCTCGAGATCGCGCATTTCCCCGACCATGATGACGTCTGGATCTTCCCGCAGGGCACCGCGCAGAGCTCTTGCGAAGGATTCGGTGTGCTTGTGGACTTCGCGTTGATTGACGTGGCAGCCTTTTGACTCGAAGACGTATTCAATAGGATCTTCCAAGGTGAGGATGTGATCTTCGCGGTCGCGGTTGATGAAGTCGACGAGAGCGGCGAGAGTCGTAGATTTGCCAGAGCCTACCGAGCCGGTGACGAGGACGAGGCCGTTTTGATAGCGAGTGAGAGGGAGGATGTGTTCGAGCGGGAGGCCGATCTCTTCGAGCGTCTTAATTTTGTCGTTGATGATCCGGAAGGCCATGTCGTAGCCGAGACGCTGCTTCACGACGGATGCGCGGTAGCGTCCATTGGGCGCGGAGTAAGCGAAGTCGATGTCGCCGTGCTCTTGAAGACGATTCCACTCCGTTTCACCGAGAAATGAGCGGACCAAGCGCTCGGTGTCCTGTGCGGTCAGCGGCTGATGATCTTCCCAAATGGGTGAGAGTTGGCCGAAACGTCTCCATGCTGGCGGATACGCAGTGGGCAGGTGAAGATCTGAGCACTCGTATTCGCGGCCGAGTTGGAGGTATTGGTCGACGTGATCGAGAACTTGATGGGCTGACATGCGAAGGGTTTATGAAGGGTGATTGGATTGAAGTGAGGCTGACTGAGACGGTTTTACCCGAGAATCGTTAGATGCGCCTAGCAAGTAGTTTTTTACTTGATTGGTTAGCCAGACTTTCGCGAGCGGACGGACGGCGGTCAAGGAGAGACCGAGCAGGGCGAGAGGTAAACTGCGACGTTTTTTCTCAGCGACGATCTGCTTACGACCAAAAATCATGCTGGCGGCAAGACCCGATGCTAAAGAGCCCATCAGCCATCCGGTGGGATGAGTCTTGAGCGAACTTCGCAGCCGCGCTGGGACATCGAGTTTCTGTTTGAGTGAAATTACCTCCTCTTCCAAGATGGAGCGGGCGGAGTCACTGAGCAGGATCAGTCGTTCGATTTCTTGTTTTTGTTGAAGTTTTCGATCCATTCGCGGTCCTTTTGGAATTCAGCTCGAGTGACGGGAAATGATGCGGCACCTGAGGGTTTCGCGGATTGGGCGAGGATAATACCGAGTCCAAGGTGAAGGGCGGAGAGCCCAAGGGTCACTAGATTCCACGGCCAACCAGTCGCTTGAGAAAATAGTGAAATTCCTCCGGCGAGAAGTAGAGCCCAAGCAAAAAATGCGGCACCGCACGCCGCCGCGATGAAGCCAGCGCGGCGGGAGGCTTCTTGGGTGGCATCCTTGGACTCCAGTTGAATGAGAGCCAAGCGCGCTGCGACCAAGCCCATTAGCGCCTCGCGCCAATTGGCACGGGGGGAATCGGATTCACGGAACTCGGAGCCGGGCGATTCTTCGGGAATCGGTGGAGGGCTGTCAGATGATGAACTCATGAGACGGATAGAAAACTCACCTGACAACAGGCATCGCGAATCAGCGGCGGACGATCAAGCCGATCAGAAAACCTGCGCCGAGGGCGCTCAGGACGCACTTGGTGGGATTTTGACGGATGTAATCTTCCGCAGTGATGTGCAGTTCCTTGGCCTTCACTCGGGTGTCTTGCCATTGTTCGGTGGCAGTTTCCCGCAGATGTTGCGCCTTGTCGGTGGCTGCGCTCTTGAAAGCCGAAGCTTTTTCGGTCGCGCTGGCCTTCAACAGGCTTGCTCGGTCGCTAGCAGTATCACGGAATTGTTGGGCGGATTCCACAGCGCGTTCTTTCAGAGCAACTGCTTTTTCTTCTGCCGTATGGACAAATTCACGAGCTTTTTCGCCAGCGGCCACTCGGAGGTCGTTAGCGGCCTGTAAGACGGATGGCGTCTGGGTGAACCCAGCTTCCGGATCGAGACTGTTAGTGGTTGAGAATGGATTGTTCATGGGGGTTGTCTTTCTGTTATGATGAACCTTCATGATTCATCGGCGTGAAAGGAAATTAGGGGTTTCCGAAGGTGAGCGCAAGTGGTGTCTTGAAAATTTGCTCATCGAGCTTGAGGGATCATTTTGGCTCTGGGAGGGGTGATGAGGATGTCGTTCTCGGCCGTCGGTGGTGCGGTGAATTTCATGCTTGTCCACTCCGTCGCTTTCAAGGGTCCGGTGCCGCGGAATTGGAAGAGGCCGGAAAAGGGTCTGAGCGGCAGGGTGAGGATTCCCAAAAGGCCGCGGGCATTCATCCGCATGGTCATGTCGAGGGTTTGTGCTTTCAGGTCGATGGAGCCGTTTCCTGCGAAGTTGAGTGAGTTGGTGGAGGTTTGGAAATCGTTGGTGCTGAGGACGCCATTCTGAATGTGGAAGGTGCAGAACGCGTCTTTTGCCTTTTGGATGCCGACTTTATCATCGTTGAGAACCCCGCCGACGAGAGGGGTTAGCGGGCCGAACATGGGCACGGAGAAAAGTTCCGCGTCCTCTAGGGCAAGGAGTCCGCTGCCCGCCATGGTTTCCACTTTGCTGTCCGTAAGGGAGAATTCGATCCGACCGGTGACGTTGCCGCCGCCCTTCATTTGAAATCCGTAGGTGGAAGCGAGAGCGGGGATGGAAAGTTTATTCCAATTGAGTTCACCCGTTAATTTGCCGCCGCCGAGATACTGAAATTCTGCTGCAACCGGGCCGTCGAAGGTATCCAGTTTGAGGTTACTGACGGTTACTTTTTCGCCACGGATCGCAACTTGGCCACTGGGGCTGCCGAGGGTTAGATTTTTAGCTAGAAAAACGTAGTCGGCGGGGTGCTCGGAGCTGAATGAAATGTTCAGGGCGGTGCGTCCTTGCGGGGTGACGTCCACGCTGCCTGATGCCTTCATTTCGGGAGGCTGGTGGAAGCGGTATTGCTCGAGCGTGTCGGCGAGCTTCGGCGCGAAGAAACGCACCATGGGAGCCGCCCAAATCGCACCTCGGACGTCCTCGACCTCGACAATTTTGTTAGGAGCATCATAGCGGATTCTTCCGACTTTGGTGGTGCCTTCGCTGGCTCCGTTGAACGTCGTGTGAAGGGGGTACTTTGAGTAGTTGAAGACCACGGTGCCGTCGTGGAAATCAAGCTCGTGATGATTGAGCGAAAACTGACAAGCGGCGGAGTTGACTGGAACACCTTTGTAATCGTGGTTTTTTAGCGATCCGCCTCCGGTGTATGCCCAAGCGTGCCGATTGGTGAAGTCAAAGCCGCCTTCTAACATCACATCAATTGCCGCCCCCTCACGCTCGCTGAAATCATTAAGAACTTGTTCCAGGGGCTGCTTGGCGAAGAATGGTCGATAGACTGGAACGGGCAGAGTGCTATGGAGTTCGAGACGGACCAAGGGCCATTCGACGAGCGCTTTTCCCGTGGCTTTACCATCTGCCCGGATGAGCTGCACATCTCGCAGAAACACCCGCTCGTCGCGCCATGAGAATGCAAGCTCCATGGTTTTGAATGGCATGCCCCGTAAAAAAATCGACTCGCAGCGGGCCTTGCCCGTCATTTGGATTTGCGGAATGTTAGTTTCAGTCAGTTGAAAACTGCCTTCAGCTTCGAGTCTCTGTTTGCCGTTAATTTTGACATCACGCAAGGAAGGGACGCCCAGCCAGGAGGTGAGAAGGTGCGGGACTTCCAGTGAGGATGAGACATCGAATCTGCCTTCCTTGGCCTGAAGATTGTAGTCGATGCGGCCCAGAAAATCACCACTGGAGTCGCTTGCTCTGAGCGAGGTGATCGTGAGGAGGTCGCCAGCCATGTCGGCTTGGGCGCTCACCTCGTCGAGACGGTGGCCGTTTTTTTCCATGTCTCTAACGAGCAATGAAAGTTTTGCGTTGATGGATGAGCGGACGTTGACGTCTCCCTCGACGGTCATTGAGAACGAAGGGGGATTGATTTCGTCAAACTGCCATTTTTCCAACTCTGCGATGAACTTGGCGAGCAGCTCCCGGCGCTTGCCAAGATTTGAATCTTCCGGTGTGCTTTTCCCGTCATCTTGATAGCCGATGAGGCGGGCGTTGATCTTGACTTCGATTCCAGCGATCGTGCCGGTCGCATCGCGAATTTCCAGTCTGCGGTCTCCAGGCATGTAGAGGGTCCCGTTCGCATCGGTGATTTTCAGAGTGTCTGATGCTGGGTTATGCGGGTCTACGGGCAGCAAGAGAGTGGCATCGCTGAGTTTGATCTTGTTGATGTGGACGACTCCGCGGGCGAGCTTGGTGTTGTCGAAGTCAAAAATGACGTTTTCTAGGCGGGAAATTTCACTGAGGTGTTCGAGGTCTGAAAAGACTTTGACCTGTGTGGCGATCACGCCTCGGAAGGGGGCATAGCGCAAACTTCCGATCTCGATGTAGGCACCTTGTTTGGCGACTTCTCGCTCGATGGTGTTTCTCCATGACTCGGGCAATCCGGTATGATTCACCCACCATAGCCCGAAGATCCCGGCCAATGCGACCACGATGGTTAGCAGAAATGCGAGTGTGCGGAGGTTTCGAGTCAGATGCAGTCGATCCATGCGGAATCTGCGAGGAAGTTGGAGCAGAAAATTCCAAAAAGCAACTCACGGAACGATGCCAGCCTCACGAAACGAATAATACGAGGCTCTTCCCGGCGAGGGGCGTCCAATGATGACATGATCCAGGAAGCGCACTTGCATGAGAGCTGCGGCTTCGACCAAGTGGCGTGTCACGATTTCGTCGGAGCGGCTCGGACTGGGGTCGCCGGACGGGTGGTTGTGAATGAGGATAAATCCAAATCCTCCTCGCGTGATTACCGGACGGAGAACTTCACGTGGATGGGCGCTTGATTCGCTGACCGTGCCTATTGAGACAACCGAAGTCCCGATGTGCCGCAGGCGGGCATCCAGCACGGCGACGACGACTTGTTCTTGGCTCAAGTGGCGGAGCTGGGGGCCGAAAAAATCACAAATGAGTTCCGGTGTATCGAGCGGGATATCGCGTAATTGTTCGCGGGCCACGCGGGTGCCGAGCTCGAATGCCGCCGCTAATTTCGAGGCTTTCGCGAGTCCGAGGCCCTTTACTTTTGATAATTCCGCCACTGGCAAGCCGCCGAGCGCTCCGAGAGAACCGTATTTTCGAATCAAATCCCGACCAATATCGATCGCACTGCGGCCTTTGGTCCCGGTGGAAATGAAAAGTGCCATCAACTCGGCGTTGTCCAAGGCAGCAGGTCCGAGCAAGGCGAGTTTTTCCCTTGGTCTTTGATCATAAGGCATGTCTTGGATTCGCGAGCTGAATGGATCGGCTGCCTCCACCTCGGATTTGTAATTTTGATCCACTAGGTTTCCGTTCATTTGAACAGTTTCTGAAATTGAAGATCACTTGGCAAGGACTAGAATTCACAAAAAATGGATTCCAACTGGAACGTTTGTGCTGTCGGCATAGACTTGATACATGGGCTGGGTGTTATTTTTTGATGGCGATTGTGCGTTCTGTTCGGAATCGGTCAGGCAGGCGATACGCTTTGACAAGCGCGAGCGCCTTTCTTTCGCGCCCCTTCAAGGGAAACTCGCCGCAGAGCTGGGCTTTTCCAAATACGCCGCTGAAGCCGGAGGGACGATGGTTTTACTGCGCGAATCGGACGGATGCATCTTTACCCGCAGTGCTGCTTTGATCGAACTCGCCAAGGTGCTCGGCGGGTGGTGGCGGCTCTGCTCGGTCGCTTGGTGGATCCCGCGCCCGCTGCGAGATTGGGGTTATGGCTGGGTGGCAAACAACCGCTATCGATTCATGGGGAAGTCCGCGATGTGCTCGTTACCGGATCCTGCTTTGGGTAAAAGACTTCGCGAATAGTCGCTGCAATCCCGTCTTGAATTGCTGCAAACGGCGTGCATCCTCGCCGCCCGACCATGGCAGGACCGACTTTTCAAGCACTTCCAGGATTCCGCGACTTCACTCCCCGTGAATGTGCGGTCCGTAATTATTTGTTCGAGACGTGGCGCGACGTCGCCCGCCGCTGTGGCTACGTCGAATACGAAACCCCGATCGTCGAGGACACCGCGCTCTATCTGAAAAAGTCCGGTGGCGAGCTCTCCGCGCAGCTATTCCGTTTCGAGGATCAAGGCGGCCGCGATGTCACGTTGCGGCCTGAAGTCACAGCTTCGCTGGCGAGGATCGTCGCCCAGCATCAGCGGGATTTTCCCAAGCCACTCAAGTGGTTCGAGATCGGCCAATGTTTTCGTTATGAAAAACCTCAAAAGGGCAGAGGGCGCGAGTTCCATCAATTCAATGTCGACATCCTCGGCGAGGCTGGCTCCGCCGCCGATGCGGAGTTAATCGCGCTGGCGATCGAGACGATGCTCACCTTCGGATTCCTTGAGGGTGATTTCGTCGTCCGCGTGTCGGATCGCATCGCTTGGCTCGACTTCGCTGCGGCGAAGGGCATCCCCCAAGAGCGCATTCCCGAGTTTCTTGGGATCATCGACAAGATCGAGCGCGAGAAACCGGAAGTGCTAGCGGAGAAACTCGCCACCTTCTCGCTAACTGCCGAGGGCGTTCGTGGCTTCATCGCCGATCCCGCAAACGCCTCAGCGGCCTATCTGGCAATTCGCGAGGATCTCACTGCCCGTGGTTTCGCGGACTTCATCCAGCTTGATCTCTCCATCGTCCGTGGGCTCGCTTACTACACCGGCGTAGTATTCGAAGTCTTCGATGCCAAAAAATCCATGCGCGCCGTCGCCGGTGGGGGGCGCTACGACACCTTGATTTCTACCATTTCCGACGGAGCGGTGGACATGCCTGCGACCGGATTTGCCATGGGCGACTACGTCATCCGCAACCTCATCGAAGAAACGACCCACACCGCCATGCAGATGGAAGTCTGGCTCCAGCGCAACGCCGCCGCTTGCGACATCTACGTCGTCGTCGCGGATGAAACGAAGCGCGCCGCATCCCTCCAACTCGTCACCAGCCTCCGTCGCGCCGGGATTTCCGCAGACTTGTCGATGGGAAATCCCAAGGTCGCCAAGCAATTCCAAAGCGCCGAAAAATGCGGTGCCCGTTTCGCTCTCATTGTCGGTGAGGATTACCCCCAGCTCAAACTCAAGATCCTCGCCAGCCGCATCGAAGAATCCGGCCACGCTGAAACCGCCATCGACTGGCTGACCGACCGCCTCCTCCAATCCGACGGGCCGTTGCTGGCTTGAAGAGGGAAGAGATATTTAACCGCAGATACTTAATCACCTAAGAATCACCGGACTTCCCCTAAGCCTCATTCTCAATTTCCCTTCATCATGCGTACTCATCATTGCAACGAACTCCGCGACTCCCACATCGATCAAACCATCACGCTCATCGGCTGGGTGAACTCTGCCCGCGACCATGGCGGCGTCATTTTCATCGACCTGCGTGACCGCGAGGGGCTGACCCAGTGCGTCTTTCATCCTGACGAAAACCCCGAGGTTTCCGCACTATCACACACCTTGCGGGAAGAAGATGTTGTCCAGGTAACAGGCCGCGTTTCCAAGCGTCTTGAAGGCTCGCAAAATGCTAAAATCGACACTGGAGCGATTGAAATCGTCGCCACCAGACTCACCATCGTCAACAAAGCGGATGTGCTGCCGTTCCAACTCGACAAGGAACTCTCTAACGAAGACCTGCGGATGAAATACCGCTACCTTGACCTCCGCCGCCCGCGCATGAACAAGAACATCCGCCAGCGCAGCGTGATCACTTCCGCCGCCCGCCGCTACCTCGACGACTCCGGATTTTACGAAATCGAAACGCCCATTCTCTCCAACCCCACACCAGAAGGCGCCCGCGATTTCCTCGTCCCATCGCGCCTCAATCCCGGTCGTTTCTACGCCCTGCCACAAGCCCCGCAGCAATACAAACAACTGTTGATGGTCGCCGGCATGGAAAAATATTTCCAAATCGCCCGCTGCTTCCGCGATGAAGATCTGCGTGCTGATCGACAGCCGGAATTCACCCAGATCGACATCGAGGCCAGTTTCGTCAACCAAGACGACATTATCAGTCTAGTCGAGGGTCTGCTAGGCTCGATGTTCAAGGCTGGCCTCGGCATCGAAGTACCCACCAGCTTTCCGCGCATGACCTACGCAGATGCCATGGACATCTACGGCTCCGACAAGCCGGACACCCGCTTCGAGATGCAAATCACCGATCTCGGCGACGTCTTCGCCACCACCGAGTTTAAGATTTTCCGCGGTATTCTCGACGGCGGCGGCGTCGTACGCGCCATCAATGCTAAAGGCTTCGCTACCATCACCACTGGCCAAATGAACCGCCTCAACGAGATCGCCGTGCAAGCCGGCCTTCCCGTGAAAAACCTCGCCTTCATCAAACTCGAAAACGGCGAATATAAGAGTCCGCTCTGGAAAATTTTCACCGAGTCAGAAAAGGCTGCCGTAGTCTCCAAGCTTCACCTCGCGGAAGGCGACATCGTCTTCTTCGCTGCCGGCTCCCGTGAAAGCGTCAGCACCATCCTCGGCCGCGTCCGCTCGGAATGCGCCGTGATGCTGGATCTCAACAACGATCCTAACCAATTCAACTTCCTCTGGGTTGTCGATTTCCCACTGCTCGCTCACGATGAGGAAACTGGCCACTGGGCTGCCGTCCATCACCCGTTTACCCGGCCACATCCGGATGACATCGCCAAACTGGAAGCCGGTGACTATGCCAACGTCCGCGCTGTCGCCTACGACGTCGTGCTCAACGGTTACGAACTCGGCGGAGGCTCGATCCGGATCCACGAAAAGGATCTTCAAGCGAAAATGTTCAGCGTGTTAGGCGTTGGCCCGGAAGAACAACAAATCAAGTTTGGCCACCTTCTGGATGCCTTCCGCTTCGGCGCGCCACCACACGGCGGGCTTGCCCTCGGTCTCGACCGGATTGCGATGTTAGTCGCCGGCGAGGACAGCATCCGCGAAGTCATCGCCTTTCCGAAAAATAACAAAGGAGCCGACCTCATGGCCAGCAGTCCCTGCCAGATCGAGCACAAGCTGCTGCGCGAAGTTTACGTGCAGTCCACCTATAAGGATCCGAAGCTCAGCGTGGAAAAAGCGATTCAATAAGGAGCCGCGACATTCCTGTCGCGAGCCAATGAAACGCGGGAGCGCTGCGCCGGGGAAAAGGCCAGCGCCGGATTTTTCATGTCCTCGCAGGTATCCAGCGCCGGCCACGGGAAAATGGATGTCCGATCGATTTAAGGCCGAAGTTTCCGGGCATTTTTGGGGCTTGAACGGACTGGAAGAACAACTGGCGCTCTAGCAACTCTGCGAGCAGCAGAATGGGCAGCGCAGCCCACGGTTGAATGAGAGTAACGAAAATCGCGAGTAGGGCCAAGGTGACGCGGAGGCGAAAGATGACACCCAAGGGGCCGAGTTGGAGACGGGCGCTTTGCACGTCGGGTGACCACGGGGTGTCGTCGTCTTCGCCGAGTTGCAGAAAACGCAGTTCTATCGCTAGCTTGAGGAGGATGGCGGCGGCGAACAAAGAACAGACCGGAATGCCTGGATCACGGATGAACTTTCCTAGGCTGGCGAAACTCGCGACGGTGCCGAAGAAGCGGGTAGCTCCTAGCGGAAAACGCCAGAGCGAGCGGTGGGTGTCGTGATAGATCATCACGCTCGTGAAGACGGCGGTGAGGCCGAGGAAGATTGCGGAGTAGGTTGTGATCTGCGAGCCGAGGGGGAGAAGATCGGCGATGCCTGACGAAATGGGTAGCTGGGGGAAAAACGGGAAAATTGCGAATGCACAGAGCGCCATGGGGATCGGCGCGAAGAGCGAGAAGGCGAGGATTTCCCGCGACAGCCAAGAAGTGCGCAGGCCGAGGAAGAAGCGCCATGCTTTGAGCGGCTGGCCGAGGTGGAAGACGGAAGCTGTCATCCCGGCGAAGAAGATGGTTGTGCCGATTAGGGTTAGAGCGAGGTCGCCGCTAGCGCTGAGGAGTAATCCAATGCCTGCTTGGGTAAGCATGAGCATGAGGACCAACGGCCAATGCGCGTGCTGGGGAATGAGCGCCGTTTGATCGGCGGCGGTGGCGGAAGCGGGCACTTCGCGGCCGATGTAGCGGGTCGTGGGCTGGGTGATGGAATAGTCGCCGAGCAGTGAGTAGGGCTGAGATTCCATAGCAGAGTTCCGAGGGCGACTGGCGGGCACCTTGATGATGCGGATCGCTTCGGTGGGGCAGGCTTGCACGCAGGCAGGAGCCTCACCTTCCGCGAGGCGCTGGTGGCACATGTCGCATTTTCTAACGATACCACGTTTTTTCGAGTATTTCGGGACGTCGTAGGGGCACTTGAGAATGCAGTAGGAGCAGCCGATGCATTGGTCGTCGAGGTGACGGACGATGCCGGTGTCTTGGTCTTTTTCATAGGCCCCGACGGGACAGCCATTTATACATCCGGGGTCTTCGCAATGGTGGCAGGCGGTAGTGACTGTTTGCTGCCAGCCGGGGGCATCGGCCCCGCCTAACAAGGTGCCGGTATCGCGCCAGACTTCGTGATCATCGAGACCATTCAGTGAGTGGCAGGCGGAGACGCAGGCCTTGCAACCGGTGCAGCGGTCGAGGGAAACCTCGAAGGCATATTGCTCACCGACGCTGGGCTTGGTGAGGGGAATCAGGCTGCGGTAATGATCCGCGAGGTCGGGCTTGCGCTTGTGATGGACTTCGGAAAAACGGGCGACGGGAGTCTGAAGTTGTTTCTGCTCGGCGAGCAGTTGGTCGATGAGATTTCCTGGATCGGCAAGTGCCTTACTTTTGAGTGCGGGAATGCGTTGGAGAGTGGCGGGCACACTGGGTAAATTTGAAATTCCTATGCGGCGATGAGAGCTTTTTCGAGTTGGGCGATCCAGGTGGCGAAAGGCTCGTCGTAATCGACGTCGGACTCGGTGATCGGGATGAGTGGCTTGGCTCCCAACGCGGCGAGGCGGGTATGGAAATCATGACCACATTTGCAGAAGTCTGGGTAGCTGGAATCGCCTAGGGCAAGGACGGCGAAGTTGAGAGAGGACAGTTGTGGAGCATCAGCAGCAGCGAGCGCGGCGTGAAGCGATACCGCATTATCGGGCGGTTCACCATCGCCGTAAGTGGAGGTGATGATGAGGAGATTCTTCGTTGCGCTGAGATCGGTGGGGGAGATATTTGCCATGTCGCGAAGGGTGGGGGAGTGACCTTGTGCGGCGAGGGATTTACTGAGTTTTTTCCCGAGAGATTCGGAGTTTCCCGTTTGGGATCCCCAAAGGATGGTGACGAGTTGGCCGGCTGGAACGGGAGCTGTGGTAAAAGCTCCGGCGGAACCTTGGCCCAGGGCGGAGTTGAGCGCATCGAGGTAGCCTTTGAGCCACATTTTCTGAGCACCTGAAAAGGGAGCGGTGTTAGGAATATGGAGTGACATGGTCGTGATTGTTAGATAGCGGCAGTCTTGGCGGGATCGCAGAGTTCCGTGAGCTGGTCTGGAGTGTGACGGTTGGCGAATTGGGAGAAGCTCTCGTCCTCGTTACGGTCGCGTAGATAGACGACGAGAATTTGCTCGATGAGCGCAGGCATCTCATCGGCGCGGACGGATTTCCAAATTTCCCGAGCGATGGCTTGGGTGTCATCCACGCCGCCGCCGAGCACGATGTTGTAGCCGTCCACGGTGGAGCCATCTTCGACTTTCACGCGAGTGCCCATCATACCGATGTCTCCGATGTAGTGCTGGGCACAAGAGTTCTGACAACCGGTTAGGTGAATGTTGACGGGGTGGTCGAGGATTATTTTGCTCGATAGATGGTTGCCGAGAAAGATTGCTTGGCTCTTGGTATCAGCAGCAGCAAATTTGCAACCTTGGCTGCCCGTGCAAGCGATGAGTCCGCCGGTGAGAGTGTTGTTCCGGTGGTCCAACCCGGCGGCTTGGATCGCGGTGATGGTGGCTTGAAGATTTTCCTCGTCGATGCCGGGGATGATGAGGTTCTGCCAAACGGTGAGGCGGATTTCCCCGCGACCGAATTCGTCGGCGATGTCAGCGAGCGCGTGCATTTGTGCAACAGACATGCGCCCGACGGGGGTGAGGACGCCGATGTAGTGCTTGCCGTCCGACTGTTGGTGGATGCCGAGGTGACCGTGCTTGGATTTCGGGGTGGAGGGTTCGCACAGCTCCAGTGGGAAATGGCGCAGGGCAAAGGTCATTTTCTTCGCGGTTTCTTCGAGGATTTTGGGGATGCCCCAGTCATCGACAAGATACTTGAGGCGGGCTTTTTTGCGATTGATACGATCGCCATTCTCGATGAAGACGCGCATCAAGGCGGCGGCGGCGGGGATAGTCTCGGCGGGTGTTAGCAGGACGCCGCAATCGGTGGCGAACTGCTTGTGGCCAGTGATGCCGCAGAGCTGCATGCGGAAATAGATGCCAGGCACGATGCCTTGTTCGTTAGGTCCGACTTTCACCGCGTAGAAGCCGATGTCGTTGGTGTCGGTGCAGGTGGAAATGGCACCGCCGGAATCGTAGGAGATATTAAATTTGCGAGGTAGTCCGTAGAGGTCGCGGTTTTTGAGGATGTAATGATGAATCGCGCGGGCGTAGGGCAGCACGTCGATGAGTTCGCCAGGATCAAATCCAGTGGTAGGAGTAGCAGTGATGTTGCGAACATTGTCGGCACCGGCCCCTTGCGAGGTGAGGCCGAGGTCGGCGAGTTTCATCAGGATGTCCGCACAATGCTTGGGCATGATTTCGCGGATTTGGAGGTTGGCACGGGTCGTTAGATCGGTGTGGCCTGGCCCCCAGTCCGCGGCAATTTCGGCAAGACCACGGAACTGATCGCTGCTGAGCGCTCCACCGGCGACGCGGCAGCGGAGCATGAAGCTCTCCTGCGCGGGAGTGACGAAGAAGAGGCCGTGAAACTTGTAGCGGAAGATGTCGCCATCGGCAGGGAAGGAGTTGGTCTCGGCGTTGGCCATGATCGCGTCGTAACAGTCGAGGCCATGTTGTTCGTATTTGATCACCTCTTCCCGGCAGAGGTCGTCGATGGCCGTACCATGAACCGTCTCGACGGCCTCTGAGGGTTGATGGGTGAAGCGGTTTTCCAAATTCTGCCCGAGAAAGGGGAGATCGCGGGCTTGCAAGATTCCGGAGACGAAGCCGGAGAGATACGAGGTTTGTTCCTCGCTGAAGCCTGAGTTGTTAAGATCGACCATGACGTGCTCTATTTCCTGACTTGATCACAGCACCCACCGTGCCATCCGGAATTTCGCGTGAGATTAATCGAGCAATTTCAGCCACGCTTGAAATGAACCGGATTCATGGCTGACGACAGAATGCATGAAGCGAAATCCGTATGAGCATAATTTCACCTCATCAAAACCCAGGTGACGATCCACCCAAGCATGGCGAAAGTCGCGACAAGTTTCCAGAAGAGTAGGGGACTCCGCTGAGCAAAAGGCAGCGGTTCAGCAGTTAGAAACGCAGGGTCAGGATGGCGCAGATTGTGAACAAATTCGGACATGACCTCCTGTCGGGACTCGATCCGGATGGACAAGGCCTTGCGCAGCACCGCATCCATCCACAGCGGGACCATCAAATGATGAGCCGCCGCAGGTTGGTAAGTGAGACCAAAAAAGTCTCGCTGGTTACGGGCAGTGGCCCAGGCTTTGCCATAGGGATGCTGCCCGCCGGTGAGGAGGTGATAGGTGATCACCGCGATCGAAAACATGTCCGAGCGCGTGGTAGGCGTGACCCCTAAACGGTATTCCGGAGCGGAAAAATCCATCGTGCCGAGAGCATTTCCACGCTCGAAGGGTGTCGCAATCTCTGCGATGCCACCCACGCGGCATGAACCGTAATCGATGATTTTCACCTTCCCCTCACGATCTAGCAGAATATTTTCTGGCTTAAGATCTTGATGGAGGGTGTCTCGCCGATGAAGCGCGCGGACACCTTCGACGATCTGCCCTACGATCCTGATCACTTGCTCCACGGGCGGTCTCGGATTTTCCTCGCTCCAGCGACCCAGCGTGGTGCCGTCGATGGACTCCAAGACATAGTAGAGAAAGCGGCGTGGACGAGTGCGGCGAACGACCTTGGCGAGGTGAGGGCTGTCCGTTCGGAGGCCGATCCATTCTTCGAGAGCGAATCGTTCCAGATAGGATGGGTCATCCTGAAAGGTGATCGATGGAGTTTTGAGGACAAGGCTGCGATTGCCATCATCCATGTCGGACACTAAATAAAGTTGGGAATTCTTCGATGCCGAGATGATGCGCTCGACGTGGAGTCCGTCGATGGATTGCCCTGGGAGCAGGTCGGGCGGGAAGGGGAGGTCGGACAACTGCCGAAAGACGTCGTTTTTATCGCTGTCCGGGAGAGACTGGATTTCGAGAAGGATGCACGAGCGGTTGTCTTTGCTAGTGGCAGTGGCAAGACCAAGTGCATCGGCACAGGCTTGTGAATCGGGATTTACCTTGAGGATTGATTTGATCTCGTGGTCCGGCATTTCTCCGTGAATGCCATCTGTCGTTAGAACGAAACGATCGCCCGCTTCGAGGGGGAATGTGTGATAGTCAATGCGTGGTGAGGCGGTGAGGCCAAGGGCATGGGTGAGATAACAGGTATCTTCCGAAACCTGAGAGGCATGATCGCGAGTGATTTGTTCGAACTCCCCGGCACGCTGGCGATAGAGTCGGCTGTCACCGATATGGAAGACGTGCGCGGTCTGAGACTTGATAATAATGGCGGTGAAGGTGGTTACGCAGCCTTTTTCAGCGACCCGGAATCCTTGGCCTTGCGAGAATAGCCAACGGTTGAGTGCGGTGAGCACACGCTGACCAGCAGTTTTCACCTCCCAAGCTTCCGGTGTCTGATAGTAGTCGGAAATGAAGCTGAGCACTGCGGCCTCGGCGGCTTCCTTGCCTGCGCTCGCGGCGGAAACTCCGTCGGCGATGCAGGCGACGATTCCCTTGGTGGCGAGCAGACTTGGATCTGGAATATGGATTCCCAAGCAGTCCTCATTTTGCGGATTGGGACCGGCAGAAGTGAAGAGACCCGTCGTTAGTTCGATCCGACCGGTAAGATGCATGCCTCGGAGGTTGGGAAATTTATGGGGATCTGGCGAGCCAGTTTAAGCGACTTCGATGAGTTGCACGGAGCCATCTTCTGCCACTTCCACGATGTGTCCCTTCGGTTCGGCGAGGAAGCACGAGGCAAAGATGCCCAAGACGGATGAGGCTGCGATGATCATGAAAAACATCGGTGTGCTGACGAATGAATAGATCGTTAGGAAAACCACCCCACCGACGTTTCCGTAGGCTCCAGTCATTCCAGCGATTTGACCCGTCATGCGGCGTTGAATGAGTGGCACCATCGCGAACACCGCGCCCGTCCCCATGTGGACGAAAAGCCCGCAACCGATCGTCGCCGCCACTGCGAGGGCGAGCGGCCAAGTGGAGTCGATGCGGGAAATCAGCAGGTAACCGACGGCGAGTCCTGCGAGCACAATCAGCATCGTTCTGCGGCGGCCGAACTTATCGGAAACCCAGCCGCCGCCGGGACGGGCAAGGATCGTGATGGTGGCAAATCCAGCAGAAATAAGACCTGCCTTGATCGGGGATAGGCCGAAGGTGTCGGCGAAGAATCCGGGAAGCATGGAGACGACGGCGAGTTCTGAGCCGAAGGTGATGAGGTAGTTGATATTGAGGATGGCGACTTGGCGGAAGGGATACCGTTGGAACTCAGGGACGCCGCCGCTTTTGAGCATCTCGGCATTGACCCGATAGATCTGCCACGCTTGGAAGATGAAGAGAGCGAACAGGATTGCGTAAATCACATTGGCCGCCGGAGTTGAAAGCAGACTGACTCCCGCAGGCGAGAGTTTCCAAGCCAGAGCAACGAGTGCGGCGAACATCGGGA